>JBHIAC010000037.1:0-22864 GCA_046758365.1 bacterium | reverse complement strand
GAAGCGTGAACACCCACGGGGTGGGAGGGAAAAACACGCTGAAGCGTGAACACCCGGTGAATACCCAAAAAAATTCTTTAGAAATGGAGCTTAAAATGAAACGTTTAATTTTATATCTTTTAATTTTTGCCACATCTGTTTTCAGTCAGAATCTTAACAAAAACGCCATCATCCGCTCTGGTGATTATTACTATGGCAGCGGCCTTTCACAGGATGTCAACGAGGCGCGCGATCGGGCGCTGGCGGAGCTCACCGGGCAGATCGCCGTGCGGGTGGCCAGCTCGTTTGAGCGTAAAGTTAGAGAATCCTCAGAGGGCCTGAATGAAGACGTCAAATCCATTTTGCGCACGCACAGTACCGCCACGCTTAAAAATGTCCAGACCATCAAAAGGCCAATGCCGACCGGTGCTATCGAAGTTTTTTGTTATCTAAAAAAGTCTGAAGTCGATAAGATCTTCTCCGAGCGCAAACGGTTGATTGCCGAAATGGCGGGCAAAGCGAGAGATTATGAACAGGTTGGCAATCTGGCATTTGCTCTGAAACTGTACTATTTTTCCATTGTGCTACTGAACTCACTACCTGACCAGAACGTGGTCTTTGCAGGCATCAATTACACCACCGAACTGCCGGCGCGCATCAACCGCATTATTCTTAACACCAGTTTTGCGCTTGTCAAGGATGAAAGAATTTCTGATAAGGAACGGGAAATAACCTTGCGGCTAACACATTCCGGCTCTCCGGTTGCGTTACTGGATTTTACTTTCTGGGACGGTTCCAACCAGGTGGCGGTGCAGGGCCGCGACGGACTGGCGACTTTCCACTTGTTGGGTGCCAGCACTAAATTTGAATCACTCAAGCTGAATATCAAGTACGCTTATTATGAATCTCGCAACGAATACAGCGTTGTCGGAGATTTATGGTCGCTCGTGAACAAGCCAACTTTTCAGGCGGTAAAGACCATCCGTCTGGATTCTTCTGCTGAGCCTGTTGTTAAGCCGAATCTAACCGCCGCCAAGAATTGGAACTTGAGTTTGAAGTTTGATGGTGAGGTTCCAGTGGCAGCAAAAATTACCCAATCGACGATGCAGTTTTTGGATATCCTTGCAAAAAACAACACTGCCGAAGTTAACCGCTTCTATAACAACGATCCGTTTTTGCGTTTTAAGATTTTAAACTATCTCAAGTACAATCGTCCCAAACCACTGGAGCGGGAAATTGCCGCTGCGATTCGCAAAACACGCACGGGCTATGAACTGCGCAAGATCAGAGTCCTGCACGATTATCCGAGTATCCACAAACAATCAACGGAATATCTGGTGCTTGATTTTTCGGACAAAGGCGAGTTGATCGACATTAACCTGAGCATAACGGCAACGATGTATCGCCATTTTGTTGAACAATCTAAATTTGGCAAGGACTGGGGCAACCGCCAGGAAATCATTAAATTTGTAGAAAAATACCGTACCACCTATTTAACCCGCGATATCGAAACGGTAGATTTGATTTTCGCTGAAGACGCACTGATTCTGGTTGGCAGGAAAATCATGCGTAAGAAACTCCCTGAAAATGCCATTCAATACCGCAAATTTGGTAATCAACCTGAATATGAATATATCAAGTTAACCAAGCGGGAGTACTTGAAACGTCAGAAAAGGCTTTTTGACATTCAAAAGGATATCTTTCTTGATTTTGGTTCGTTTGATATCATAAAAAAGAACAATGCTCAGAATGTATACGGCGTTGAAATGCGACAGAGTTATGCCTCGACGACCTACGCAGATGAGGGTTATCTGTTTTTACTGGTCGATTTCAACGAATACGATCCTTTAATCTATGTCCGTGCCTGGCAGCCGAATGAGTGGGATGAGACAGCGCTGGTGCGCACGGCTAATTTTCGGATTTATAAGTGATTTCATTCTTCAAGAAGATTAGCGTTTGTTCAGTGAAAAAAGACACTTGACTTTAATAAACCAGGTCAGCGTCTTAGAAACCTCGCAACAACACTCGCAGGAACCCTGTTTAACCCAAATTTGCATTAACCACAAGACACAAAGTTTTAATCTTTATAAAGATAAAAAGAAAATAGAAAAAACATTTTCCAACGGATGAAATGATTTTGAATCGGTTGGCTTGTTTCTATCCGTGGGGTAGATTTTTTGTTAAAAACCTTTTTGGTTGCGGCTTGTCCACGTTGGGATAAAACTTAACCTGAATGATTCATCAAAAGAAGTAATAGACAAAATAATTTTAGGACAAAATGATTGTTTTTTAATAAGTTAATTATTTTGTCGTCAATAATTTTGTCTTTCTTCTTAAAAACTGAGTACCGAATTCACTCAATAACTTAAAGTATTATTTTGTTTTTAATTACGCCTCTTTCTTGAATCAATTTATGAATAATGCAAGTTAAATACTTTAAAAAAAATCTTGACATTTAGCGAAATTATTTTTATTATTCGAGTGAACGATTGTGCAATCGTTAATCTTATATTAAAGGGTTGTCAAATGAATGAGAACAGCAGTTGCGATGTCTTTTTTGTTGACGAAGAAAAAGTGAAAGCCGTGAGGAAAAAGCTGGCGGCTAATGGACATATCTATGAATTGACGGAGACTTTTAAACTTCTTAGCGACCCCACACGATTGAAAATAATTTTAGCTTTAAAGGAACAGGAGCTGTGTGTATGTGATTTGGCTACTCTGCTTGGAGTTAGTCGTTCGGCAGTCTCACATCAGCTTCGTTTGTTGAAGAATTTGAGGTTGGTTAAGTTTCGGCGAGAAGGTAAAATTGCTTATTATTCGCTGGATGATACCCACATTAGCAAATTAATCGTGGCCGCTATGGAGCATATCCATGAGTAATATTAAATAATTAAAAATTTAGGTTTCATGAGCGAAGAGATGTTTAAATCAGAAGAACTGCAGTTGGAAGGATTTCACTGCGCCGATTGTGCAGATATCATCGAAAATACCGTGGCAAAACTCGGCGGTGTCCGAGATGTCAAAGCCAATTTTGCATCGGGAAAGGTGAAGATAAGTTACGATCCAGTCAAGGTGCGACATGAAGATTTGGTCCACCGTGTTGAAAGAATTGGTTATCGAGTAAAACATGATGCCTTTAAGGTTCCCGAAGAAAGAAAGATTTGGCTAGAACGTGAATTTATTTACACCTTACTTTCAGGGGTTCTGCTGGGAATTGGATTAGCCATCCATTTCTTCACAAAAAATCCTGTTCTAATAGAAATTTTAAGCAGAGAGGTCTCTATATCAGCCATAATATTTCTTGCTGTCATTTTCTTTGGAGCTTTTTATTTCAGCCGAGAAGGTTGGGCCTCAATTAAAAATCTAAAATTTAATATGGACTTCCTCATGTCCCTGGCTATTGTTGGGGCTGTGATTATTGAAGAATATGTGGAAGCCGCCAGCTTGGCTTTTTTATTTTCTTTAGCCGAACTTTTGGAAGGTTATGCTGTGGAGCGCGCTCGAAACTCATTGCGCGAATTAATGAAGTTGACTCCCGATGAAGCACGAATTAAAAGACAAAAAAAGGAAATTAAAATTCCGGTCAATCAAGTTCAAATTGGTGATATATTGATCGTCCGGCCCGGCGAAAGAGTTGCTTTGGATGGAGAAATATTGCAAGGCGCTTCCAGTGTTGACCAATCACCCATCACAGGAGAATCGCTGCCCGTGACCAAAGAAAAGGGCGATAAGGTTTTTGCCGGATCCATCAATTTGGAAGGATATTTAGAAGTACGGATCACAGAGACTCCTGAAAATACTATGCTTGCGCGCATCATTCACTTAGTAGAAGAGGCTGAGGCGCAAAAAGCGCCCAGCGAACGGTTCGTTGAAAAGTTTGCTAAAATCTACACGCCTACCATTGTAGCTCTTGCGGTAGTGGTTGCGACCATTCCGCCTTTGATTTTCAATGCTACATTTAATATCTGGTTTATAAAAGCATTAACGCTTTTGGTTATTGCTTGTCCGTGTGCATTAGTGATTTCAACGCCTGTTTCTGTAGTTTCAGCCCTCACCAGTGCCAGCCGAAATGGCGTCTTAATCAAAGGAGGCGTGCATTTAGAAGAAATGGGTAAAATCGATGTTATTGCCTTGGACAAAACGGGTACTCTAACTCAAGGCCAATTAACAGTCACCGATATTATTCCTTTAAATGGAAGAATCGAAGAAGAGGTTATGAAAGTGGCGGCGTCATTAGAATTTCGCAGCGAGCACCCCATTGCTAAGGCTATAGTTGAGTCGGCCAACGGGATTCCAATTGAAGACATCCAAGATTTTGAATCCATACCAGGTACGGGGGTATGCGCAAGTCTAAAAGGAGAAAATTATTATATCGGCCGTCCGGAAATTTTTAGCAAATTTTCCGTTGATCTTCCAACGCAAAAGTTACAATCGTTACAAAGCCAAGGGAAAACCACTATGTTGGTGGGTACGGAGTCAGAGATTATCGGTATGATTGGTCTTTCCGATCAAATTCGTGAGGATGCCACAAAGACGATTACCAAACTGCAAGCCTCAGGAAAAGAGGTGGTAATGATTACCGGAGATAATGGGGAAACAGCCAAGGCTATTGCAAAAAAGTTAGGCATTACTCACTTCCATGCGGCTCTGCTCCCTGAAGACAAAGTCGAGGAAATTAAATTCCTGCAGAAGAAATTTGGCAAGGTAGCCATGGTAGGCGATGGCATTAATGATGCACCGGCATTAGCAGCCGCTACCGTAGGTATTGCTATGGGCGTCGCTGGTACAGACACGGCCTTAGAGACAGCAGACATAGCCCTCATGTCCGACGATTTATCCAAACTGCCCTATTTAGTGGAACTAAGCAAACAATCCCGAGGGGTTATCAAGCAAAATATTTGGACTTCAATTTTACTCAAATTTTCATTAGCCATCGGAGTTTTCCCAGGCATCGTTTCTTTGGTCATTGCTGTTCTGGTGGGTGATATGGGAGCATCGCTGGCAGTGACAAGCAATGCACTACGGCTCGCTCGTATTAAGGCAAAATAAAAGTTGAATTAATATGTTCATCCTATTTTTTTCATTTTTAGCAGCAGGGGCTACCATGTTAGGTGGAGGCATTCCCCTCCTTCATAAAAGGCTCAGTAAAAAAAGTTTGACCCTGTTGGTGGCTTTTTCAGCGGGCATCCTGCTTTCCACTGGTCTCAACCACATGGTGGTGGAAAGCTATGCCGAGGCTGGACGTTGGGCTATGCTCTCAGTAAGTTTGGGATTTATTGTTCTTTACGGATATGAGAAATTGGCCATGATTCACGCCTGTCGCGAAGAACATTGCGACATCCACCCTTTCGGCCATGCGGCTCTATTTGGAATGGGCTTCCACAGCTTTTTAGATGGTTTTGCTATCGCCGTCAGCTTTGAATTCGAAAAGACCTTAGGATTTTTAGTCATTGTTGCTGTGCTTCTTCATCGTTTACCTACTGGCATTTCTACTGCTTCAATCATGCTCGCTAACCAATTCCGCAAAGCAAAGGCCTGGAAAACTTTAGGTATAATTGCTGGCTTGGCGGTTGTTGGCGCACTGTTTGGTATTTTAATTCCTATAAATGAACAGTTTTTTCTAAGCTTAGCCGTGGGGCTTTCTGGCGGCACCTTTCTCTATATTGCCACAAGCGATCTCCTGCCTATAGCCCATGAAAACAACCAAGACTATCGCGTTCCTCTTTTCTTTCTTCTTGGTTTTTTGGGGATTCTTGGAGCAAGCTTTTTCAATGGGGGATAACGTTAGACTCTGTTTTAAATGTTCAGGAATTAAGGAGGTGTAATATGAAACGCAAAACAAATAGTATTGCAATTTTCGTTGCACTGGTCTTTCAGGTCTTTGTGTTTAGTGATAGTACAGCTCAGCAGTTTAGTGTAAATACACATCGCTTCGATCCTTACAAGCAATTTAAGTTTCGAGTTAAATGGGATGGTAAATATATAGCAGGCATCTCTAAAGTGAGCGGGCTCAAGCGGAAGACAGAGGTCGTTATTCACCGCGAAGGAAGTGAACCCAGTAGCGTCAGGAAATCCCCAGGACAGACAACTTACGAGCCGATTGTCCTGGAGAGAGGCCGTACTCATGACACGGCGTTTGAACAATGGGCAAATAAAGTGTGGAAATTTGGCGCCGGATTAGGGGCTGAATCGTCTTTGAAAGACTTTCGCAAAGATATTATAATTGATCTATACAACGAAGCGGGGCAATTAGTTATGGCGTTTAAGGTCTATCGGTGCTGGCCATCTGAATATATTACGCTGAGTGAGTTAAATGCTAATGGCGATGCTTCTGTCGCAATCGAATCTATCACACTTCAGCACGAGGGCTGGGAACGTGATTACGAGGTGATCGAGCCTGAGGAACCGAGCTTCACCGTGCCCCATGAATGATGTTTAAATTCACAGCAGGTCGCGTTGGACAAAGTCCTACGTGACAGGTAAGTTATTGTTTTTCAGTTCGATTTTTTCATAAAAGTCGACTTTTAGGGTACACCTCTAGCTTTTGGTGTTTTATTGAAGCAAACTCAGCATTTCCTCCACATCATTAGTAGGTGACTTACAAGCATAATTCAAACAGACGTAGGCGGTGGCTTTTCCATTCAAGCTGGTTTGGTATCTGGTGAATTCAGCAATCTGGGCAATAGGGGGGAAGTTCTGTTCACTGGGATGTAAGAGTACGATTTTGTTTGGGACATATTTCTTTTGGAGTGCCAGCAGCATTGCTTTGGTGTCCTCAGCCCTGGAATCTCCGGCTATCACTACCTCGTAGGCAGGCCCCACGGCAAAGTCAATGGCATTCATGAGTTGCGAATGAGCTAGCGGAGATTGTTGAACTTGCTTTGCAAAAGCTCTGCCAATGGCAGCCGATTTCTTCTCGAACTCTTCGTTGGCCGTAATGCGTCCTAAGCGCAGCAGGTTTAAGGCCGCCACCGAGTTGCCTGACGGAATCGCTCCGTCGTATATCTCTTTAGTACGAACCAGAAGCTCTTTCAAGCTGTCAGCCGAAAAAAACAAGCCACCGTTTTCAGCATCCCAGAAAAACGATAACATTAAGTTGTTCAGTTTAATGGCATTTTGCAGATAGCTGACATCAAAAGTCGCTTCGTAAAGCTCCAGTAGCCCCCAGACCATAAAGGCGTAATCATCCAGATGGGCTGGCAGGCTGGCTTCGTCCTGGCGGTACCGTTTTAATAAACGCCCCTGCTTATCCCTTAATTTTGTCCAGATGAAATCAGCCGCATGGCGTGCAGCTTCCGCATATTGGGGTTCACCAAGCGTTTGCGCTCCTTTAGCCAGAGCGGCAATCATCAACCCGTTCCAATCCGTTAGAATTTTATCATCCTTGTGGGGATGAATACGTCTTTCTCGAACTTCATAAAGCTTGTGTCGGGATTTCTCCCAATGATCGTTCAGTTCCTGTTCTGATAAATTAAATTCTTTGGCCAATTCAGCCATCGGTTTATTAAGGTGCAAAATACTGGTAGCGGTTTTTTGGCCGGTGGCCTGTTCTTGGAAGTTACCCTCCGGCTTCACATTGAACATTTTAATGACCATTTCTCCCTCTTTGGAACCGAGAATATGAATGATTTCCTTCGGAGTCCAGAGATAGAATTTGCCCTCTTCGCCCTCGCTGTCCGCATCCTCAGCGGAGTAAAATCCGCCTTCGGGAGAGGTCATATCTCTTAACACATAGGTAAATATTTTCCGCGCGATCTCGGCGTATTCGGATTTTCCAGTGGCCTGATAAGTCTCTAGATAGGCTATGGCCTGCATAGCTTGATCGTAGAGCATCTTCTCAAAATGTGGCAAAAGCCACTGGGCATCGGTGGCGTAACGGTGAAATCCAAACCCTACGTGGTCGAAAATCCCGCCGCGTCGCATAGCTTGAAGCGTCCTTTCCACCATGTTTAGGGCTTTGGGTTCGCCCGTGCGATTCCAATAACGCAGCAGAAAGGTAAAATTGTGCGGCGATGGGAATTTTGGCGCTGAGCCAAAGCCGCCGTAAGTTTCATCGAATCGGCTGGCTAACTGCTGGTAGGCTGTGGTCAATTCGTGTTCACTAAGTTCCTCTCCTGATGAAGGTGAAGAAACGTTCTTTTGAAGAAAATTGGTAATTTGCTCTGCAGATTCAAGCACTTTCTCCCGCTGCGATTTCCAAATTTCTCCAATACGGGGCACCAAATCTAACAGGCCGATGCGCTGGAAACGACTTTCTTTAGGGAAATAGGTGCCAGCGAAGAAAGGCTTTTTGTCTGGAGTCATAATGATGGTTAAGGGCCAACCGCCGCTGCCAGTCATAGCCTGGCATACGGCCATGTAAATATTATCGATATCTGGGCGCTCTTCCCGGTCCACTTTAATGCAGACAAAGGTTTCATTCATCAGTCTGGCAACTTCAGGATCCTCAAATGACTCGTGCTCCATAACGTGACACCAGTGGCAGGTTGAATAGCCGATGGAGAGGAAAATGGGTTTATCTTCTTCACGGGCTCTCGCAAATGCTTTTTCTCCCCAGGGGTACCAATCCACCGGGTTTCCTGCATGTTGCAACAGGTAAGGACTTTTCTCAAACACCAGGCGATTGTATTCCGCACCACCATCAGGGGGTAACTTTTTGAGCTTTTCGGGCGCAGGAATAGGTTTCCGAGCCCATGACTTTGCTGAATGTTTTTGGGACATTCCTTTATTATTTCTAAATTGCACAATGACCACCGCTATTAAAATTATTAAAATAGAATTTAAAATGATTATAGTTTTCTTTTGTTTCATTTCTTCTAATTCACCTATTTAAAGAATTCGTTTTACATCTAAGTTACACAAATTAAAAACAATCAATATATCTATATTATTCTAATTTAATTTGAAATATTTTAATAAATTTTGAGAGAAAATGCATCATTATTTTGTCTTATGTTATAAAGGCTCTTAAAATAATTTGCATAAATAAGTGAATATTTACGATTATTGGAACAAAAACTTGACATTTAAGAAATAAATTAGTAAAATTTTTATTATTTCAATTTTCCCTTTGCTTTTCACTTCCACTATACTCATCTTCGCACTTTTCTTTTACATTTGCTCATCTTTTGTGGGATGGAGGAAAACCAAATTTTTATCATTTTGCTTAAAAATTCAAGTCAAGAAGTCTAATATTAAAAGGAAAGTAAAATGAATTTCTTTAATTCTTTGGGAAAACTTACGAAAACTCCATGGATAATCTTTATTGCGATAGTGGTTTTGGTCATAGTTATATCCCTATTAATAATTTATGAGGAAGCGTCAGTACCAGAGCTTTCATTTGACCCTTTGACCGGTGCAGTGGTCATTGATACACTTGGCAACCGAGACAGGCAAATCAATCCTGGAGAACAGGTTCAGGTATTTCTGCGCCTTACAAACATTGGGGAAAAATCCATTTCTGCATTTGATTTAGTACTTTCGACACAGGATAGAGGGGTGGAAATGATTAAAAACCGAATTAGTTTTTCATCAATCGATACGGGTCAGACTAGAATATCAAATAAACCTTTTGAATTTAAATTAGATACAAGTTTTGTTTCAGAATGTGTGGTATTTAAAGGAAAAATTGAGAACGTGGTACAAGCAGGATTGATTGCTAAGTCATTTGCTGAAACAACATCAGATGCTGAAGATGATGAAATTTTAATCTCCCTTAGCGTCATTACTAATTATCGTGCATGTTTGGTTAATTCTATCCTTCAAGAAGAACCGGTGGTAAATAGTGGAGATCCCAATCGTGACTACATTTTAGAAATCGAGTTGATGCTTTGTAACGCCTCCGCACAGATTAATAAACCATCGCTTAAAATTGATTCCTCGTCAATTAAAATTTGCGACTTACCCGATACAACTTTTAATGTTATGTACGAGAATGATATTTTCGGAAATAAGGTAAGAATGGACAGTATTTATTATTCAAATAATCTGCAAGAAAAACAATGCAAAAAACCTAATGACCCAAGGGGTATTGACACAATTGGCAAATTCAAATTCAAAACATCGATGCCGCACTTGGCTCAGACTGAGACCAAAAAATGTGTTTACTTCACCGTAGAAATTTATGAAGAGAAAACAACTTTGGACACTACAACAGGGGAATCTGTTGTGATCTCAACACTTTTAGCGAAAGCATATTTGGGGTCTCAAGCATTGGTAATTCACAATGATACAGAACCAATTGCAAGCATCGACAGTAGGATTTTACGCAAATGATCGACTGATTATTTTACAAACTATTTGATCCAAACTTGACAACAAGCTAACATAATTTTACCAGTAAGTAAATGATGCGTATCAAAACTATATATCTCATAACATTTCTGATTATTAGCTTTAATCGAATTGCTGAAGCAGGCCGATGGACTCATCTTCTCCCCTTTGAAAATGTGAACAGCATTGTGTACGATGGCGACTCAAATACTTACTGGTTCGGCACAGGTACTAGTGGTGTATGGCATTTTGATGGTCAGCAGTTTGAAAATTTAAAACCAACAATTGAGGACGGGAATGTCGTCAATCAAGTAACTAAACTGGCTATTGACGGCAAGAAGGCCGAGCTTTGGGTCGGGACTATAAAGGGCTTGTTTCGTTATAATATCATATCTAAAGAATGGACACATTATAATCAAACATCAGGGCTTTCGCAGATTTGTATTATTGCGTTGTTTATTGATAATCATGGTACTTTATGGTATGGTTCCGAATCTCAAGATGGTGCAGAGGGTGGAGGAGTTGGAAGAAGGGACAGCACCGGCTGGTACAGGTATACCACTGACGAATATGCCAAATGGGATTCAATAAACTCTGTCTGGATACCTGATTCAAGTGGAAAACCAATTCCTGGCCCTTTCCAGACAAGAAACTTGGTAGATAGTATTACCCAAGATAGTCTTGACAATATGTATTTCGGTACACGTGGTGCCGGTTTATGTGTTCTTGACACTGCGGGTATGTGGAACTGCTTTTTCCCGTTTATGAATCTTCCTAACTCAACCATAAGATCAATCGCCATAGATAGGGAAGATAACAAGTGGTTAGGGACTACCGGAGGATTATGTTTATTAGACAAAGGGAATAACCCTGTGAAGTGTTATAAACAAGCTTCAGGTTTAATAAATGAAACGGTTAATACGATTTGGATTGAAACCTTTCAAAATAAAGATATAAAATGGGTTGGTACTGATGGTGGTGTGAGTATGCTGGACAGCACCAACCAGCAATGGAAAAACTTTACAATTTGGAATAGTGGTCTCGCCTCAAACAAGGTACAGGATATCGTAGGTGATAACGATGGCAATTTATGGTTTGCGTTGCTGGACTTCAAAGGAATAAGCAAGCTCAATAACAACTGGTCCGAACTAACCACGAAGGATGGCCTACCCAGCAATTTTATACGCTCTATTGAAAAAGATCAATTCGGGCGTTTATGGGTTGGAACCGATAGCCTCGGAGCTGTCCATATTTTAGACCGTGGTATTTGGAAAAGGTTGATGTTATACGATGAACTGTGTACTCAAGCCCCACTTGGCCTCAAATTCTTGCCACATGGAACCGAGATGTTTGTAGCAACTGGGGGATGTGGTATATTCAGAACATCGAGCAATTTATCGGTAATAGACAAAATTAGAGTAAATGATCCCCCTGAGTTCCCAAGCAACAATGTATTGACACTGGTTGCTCGCAATGATACGATGTGGGCAGGTACAGATAAAGGCCTTGTCCGTTTGTTAATTCGTAGTGAGGATATTAAATTTGATACTACCATAACATCAGAGCTTCCAAGCAGCATTGTCACCGCGCTTGCCTTCGATAGGGATCGACTCTGGGTAGGTACGAGTCGTGGCTTGACTATCTTCAACGGCAAAACTTGGGTTGAAACATCAGTTGCTCACCTTCCTCAAAAAATAGCAATTAATTCTATAATTAGAGGCTTGGAGGGTTCAATGTGGATTGGGACCAACGTTGGCATTGCTCGCTTTAATTATACAGATTGGGAATGGTTCACCACTATTGATGGCTTACCTGATGAAAGAATATCTTCAATGACGGTTGCTCCTGATGGTGTAATTTGGTGTGGTACGTTAAATGGTGCTGCATCTTATCTTGACGATAGATGGACTGCTTACACCACAGAGGACGGTTTAAGTGATAATTTTATTTTTGATGTCGTTTCTGATCAGTCGAATGTGGTTTGGTTTGCCACTTGGGGTGGCGGAATTTCAAGGTACCGCAAAACTGGCGTTGGTCCGAATACTTTTCTGGTGGAGACCTTCGATGTTGTGACTGAATCCGATGTAACGTTTCGCTTTTCAGGTTATGATGTTAACACACCCACGGTCAACCTACGCTACCAACATGCCTTAGATGACACGTCAAGGTGGTTATTGACTTCGGCTAACAATGTAAATTACTCTATTGATACAGATGGACCACATACATTCTATGTTCGTGCCATTGATAAAGATAATAATAAAGACCTGTCACCCGTTATATTTCGATTTTATAAGGTGCGTTTGGAACGGGGCGGTGCCGTTGAGATCGTAGATTCCACTCGAGTGCAAAAATATGGATCGCTCTGGCTTTATATTCCTCCCAACTCAATCGAGACCGGCATCTCCATAAGCGCCACACCAGTTGATACAGGTTCTATTTCGGTGGAAGATGAGGCAATGTTGTTTTTCACCGGCATTGCTTATGAACTAACGCCACAAAATTTAGTAATCAATGAAAAAAAACCATTGACACTTAAAATATTTTATGGAGATAAAGTCGCACAAGAATTTGATGAACGAATTCTGCGTATTTATCAACTTGCTAACGATAGCACCTGGACACCAGTCGGAGGCTTTGTAGATAAAGATAGCAGTGCAATCACAACGACAATTAAGAAATTTGGGACTTTTGGACTGTTTGAGGATAAACAAAGTCCCCGGTCAGACATAAGCGATACTGAGATCGCAAATGTGGCTGCACAGCCTCGCATTCTTTCGCCCAAAGGCGGTGGATTCTTGGACAAAGTTACAGTGTCTTTTGACCTCAGCAAACCATCGGAGGTCACGGCCAGAGTCTATAACCTTTCGGGTCGTTTGGTGCGCGTCTTGTGTGAAAACAACCCCATGAATCCAGGCCGTAATGTCGTAAATTGGAATGGTCGCGATTATAATGATAGAGTGTGTACTAGCGGACTTTACATTGTTACGATTGAAGCCGCTGGTCGAATGGCGACCAAGACAGTTGCTGTGTTGAATAAATAGTGAAATGTTGAGATAAAAAAATGGATTCAAATCAAAGACAAAGATTTCACGAATTGTTTTATACATTTGCATCGGTTTTCTCTTTATATTGGTTTGTTTGTGTGCAATTTACTTTTGCCCAGGCTCCTTTAGACAGCTTATCCTTTTGGTCCTCTTTACCGAGCGATTATACACGATGTATTGCCTGGGGCGATATAGATGGTGATGGTGATCTGGATTTGGCTTGCGGAAATAGTAATGGCTCTAACGCAATCTATCTAAATAAAAAGGGAGAATTAATAAAAACACCATCCTGGACCTCAGAACCTTCAAATGATACTCATAGTATCGCCTTCGGTGATGTGGACGGTGATGGCGATTTAGATCTGGCGTGTGGCAATTATAATCAATCAAATACAGTCTATCTCAATATCAATGGAGTGTTGGAGAGATCACCTTCGTGGTATTCTATACCGTTCAATCGTACTCAAAGCATAGCTTGGGGCGATGTTGATGTTGATGGTGATTTGGATTTAGTCTGTGGAAATTACGATCAACCGAACAAAGTCTATCTTAATAACGGTGGAGTTTTGGAGCATGGCCCATCTTGGTCATCAGATTCGTCTTATAGCACTAAAAGTATTGCCCTTGGGGATGTTGATGGAGATGGTAATCTAGACCTGGTCTGTGGAAATTGGAATCAATCCAATACTGTTTATCTGAATGGGGGGAGGGCACCCTTGTGGTTCTCTATCCCAACTAATTATACCCAGAGTATTGCATTAGGCGATGTTAATGGGGATGGCACTTTGGACTTGGTCTGTGGAAATGGAGATAGAGGATCAATCATTCCAATCGGGCAGTCGAACACAATTTATCTCAATGTAAATGGAATGTTTGAGAGAAGCCCTGCCTGGCAATCTATCGATACATTTTATACAACATGCATTGCCTTAGGCGATCTTGATCGGGATGGTGACCTGGATCTTGCCTGCGGTAATGGACCCACTGGAATCATAGATTTGTACCAGCCAAACACAGTTTATCTGAACAAAGGAGTGATGCTGGAAAGAAAGCCTGCCTGGTATTCTGAAACAACAATGAATACAACAGGCGTGGCATTTGGTGATGTTGATGGTGACGGTGATCTTGATTTGGCATATGGAAATGTGAATCAACCGAACCGAGTATATTTCTGTACAGAGGGATTGTTTGAGAAAATACCATCCTGGTCTTCATTATTGGATAAAAATACCCAAAGTATTGCCTGGGGTGATATGGATGGAGACGGAGACCTTGATTTGGCTTGTGGCAATAAAAATGATAAGAATACAGTATATCACAATGTTAATGGGACTTTAGAACGGATGCCTGGCTGGTTTTCCCAACCAACTAATAACACTAAAAGCGTTGCCTGGGGTGATTTAAACGGAGATGGTTATTTAGAATTAGCCTGTGGCAATGAAAATCAACAGAACACAATCTATTTGAATAACAGTGGAAATCTAGATACAGCCCCGTACTGGTCATCTGATTCGGCTAAAAGTACTCAAAGTATTGCTTGGGGCGATGTTGATGGTGATGGTGATTTGGATTTAGTCTGTGGAAATTACGATCAACCGAATACAGTCTATCTTAATAATAATGGAGTTTTGGAGGTTACACCCTCCTGGTTATCTGAGGCGACCTATCGTACCAAAAGCATTGCCTTGGGTGATGTTGACAGGGACGGTGATCTGGACCTCGCCTGTGGAAATGACGATCAACCAAACACAATTTATCTTTATTTAAATATTAAGAGGCTTTTCCAAACGACGCCTACATGGGTATCGAGCACTGACAATGACACACGTAGTATTGCCTGGGGTGATATGGATGGGGACGGTTACCTGGATTTAGCTTGTGCAAATTTTGAGCAATCTAATACAGTCTATCTGAACAACGATGAGTTATTGGAGATCATTCCTTCCTGGTCATCTGCGTTGAACAACAGAACGGAAGGAATTGCCTGGGGTGATTTGGACGGAGATGGTGATCTGGATCTAGTGTGTGGAAATAGAAGCTGGTCATTGAAAAAAGAGTACAGCACAGCCTATTTAAATCATGGTGGGATATTGCAGGCGACTCCCTCCTGGTCATCCGATACCACAATGAATATAAATAGCATCGCCTTGGGCGATATGGACGGGGACGGTGATTTGGATTTGGCTTGCGGCAATATAGGTTATAATAGTGTCTATAAAAATAAAACAAATGTAACAGAATTGGGAAACTTGCCCAATGATTGGTCATTTATTCGATCTATGAAAAAGATTAGTCATGATATGAATAGCAACACAATTACATTTCAATATGAACTTGTAGACAACGAAGAAGATCGCTGTAATATTGTAGCTGAATATTCACCAAATGGCGGGGGACAATGGTTTAAGGCAACGCAAAAAGGAGGTGATGACATCACAGATCTTGTAACAGATCCGGATGGCATCAGCTATATGTATATCTGGGATTTAGAGGAAGATAATGTCCAAGGAACGAACGTTGTCTTTCGTATGAGAGTTTTCTCTAATCCTGACCTCGTTGGTCTAATTCAGCGTCCTTATACGACTTTTCAAATTCCCATAGGGACAATCGATAACAAACCCCATATTTCGTTACTTTCACCTCAAGAACATGATATTGTCGGTGGCATTGTACCAATCATCGGAAAAGTATGGGATGCGACTAATTTTGACAGATACGAAATTGACATAAGTGGTAAAGTGGTGATACAAAGTCATCAATCACATTCACAGGAAGGACAATTGTTTTCGCTGGATGTTAGAGAATTTCAGGAAGATCTATATACAATAAATGTCAAAGCATTTGATAAAAGCAATAACGAAACAGCAAGATCAATACAAGTGAATGTTGTTTCTCTGCCAGATGAACCGAGAGTAATCCTGAAATATCCCACAAACAACTCGGAAACTGTCTCTTTAAATTCTCCCATCATTGCACAATTTAACAGCAAAATGAATCAGGTTTCACTTGATGGGCAAACTTTGGTTGTCAGGGGTGCTAATCAACAAATCGTTCCTGGAAATGTTGTTTACGATTATCACACACAAACATTAACCTATTTGCCAGGCGACTATTTCGAGAAAAATAGCTTCTATTATGTTACCATAAGTCACGCTTTCCAAAATGAATCCGGTTTGCCGCTGAAAGCAAACACTGTGTGGAGCTTTACTACGGAAGACAATGAAATTCCTTTTGATATCATTCAAACAGAGCCTGCCAACGGTTTTGCAGGTTTTTCGGTTACGGATACGATAAAAGTGCTTTTGGACATTAATAGTTCTTATCGAGGTATATCAATCAGAGATCTCGCAGGTACACCTATCCCGTATGATACGATTATCTATCACCCTCGTCCAATTGATGGTGAATTAGATATCAGTTTTATTCCAAATAATCTTAGTGGGGCAGCCCTCTATCTTGTCACTTTATCAACGGATAGAATACGTGCCAATACGGAAAGCTATACATTCTACTTTATCACGGAAGACGTGGAGACACTTGAAATCACAACTACAAGTCCTGATGACGGCGAAATCATTTCTCCTCTGGATTTTGAGATCAGCGCCACTTTTAGCAAGGACATGAATCCTAACACATTGGATTCAACCACAGTTTTCCTGAAAAAAGACGAAAAAGATGAATCAGCGATTATCACATACAGTGTGCCAGAGAGAAAAGTTCTCATAACACCTAGAGACGACCTTGAGCAAAATGCTGACTACACCGTTCGAATAGACCGTACGGTTCAATCAAGGGGTGGGCTTCTTTTGGATTCTGATGTTGTCTGGCAGTTTTATACAGCTCCAATTATTACCGTCAATGGTGGGGCTGTCGCATCAATTGATGGTCTGGTAGAAATGCAGTTTCCACCCAATGCTTTAAATGAAGACAGTCCGATTATCATACAAAAAATTACCGCTAATCTCGATCAATTTGAACCTTCAGATGCTCAATTGCGATTATTGAAGTATCCATATAAATTTACTCCGAATCCAATTAGTTTTAACAAGCCTGTTACATTGCGCATGAAAACAGTTATGGGAGATAGTCTTGCAGATATAGATCAAAAGAAATTAGCGATATTCGAATGGTCCGAACAGGCTCAAATGTGGATGAGAAAAGGAGGTGCTGTTCACAGAAATGTGGATACAGTATTGGTTAATACCACAATAGAGGAGCTTGGTCAATACTACGCCATTTTGGAAGACAAGAGTACGGGTTTGGCTCGCACGCTTGCTAATGTAAGCAGCCAGCCGAGAATCTTTTCACCTCAGGGTGGTGGCCATGATACAAGAACAGCCATCTCATTTGAGTTGGGTAAAGAGTCTAATGTTAATATAAAAGTTTACAATATGGCAGGGAGGGTGGTGTGCGTTTTAAAAGAGAGCGAACCGATGAATCATGGGAACAATGTTGTATTCTGGGATGGGAAAGATGAAAGAGGTAATTATTGTACGAGCGGTTTATATATTGTGACGATTCAAGCTGAAGAGAAAATGGCGACCAAGACGGTCGTGGTTTTGAATAAATATTGAACGGAGGGCGATGATGAAAGGGTATAAAGTGAAAGTATTTTTGTCAACTTTCATGCTTATATGTTTAGTTTCCAATGTAAAATCTCAGCCACGAGAACAGATTTTCGTTGGTGCTCGGCCTTTGGGGCTTGGTGAGACCTATGTAGCTATTGCCGATGACGGAAACGCAGTATATTGGAATCCTGCTGGATTACCAAATCTGAAAAGAATTGAATTTAATAGTATGTACGCGAATTTGTATAATATCTCAGGATTGCAAAATTTATACCTTAGTCTTGTGTACCCGATAACACCGCGCTATGTTTTTGGCCTGGGATGGTTTCATGTGGGATTTGATGATGATGAACTAGAATTTTTCCGCAATAAAGCTAATTTATCTTTCGGGGCCAAAGTATATGATAATCTTTTATTGGGTGCGAACTTAAAATATTTAAGTACCGATGCAAGACTCGACGGTCGTTCGGAAGGTAGTGCTGATGGCTTAGGGTTCGATTTGGGTGCATTTTATTTCCTGCCAATAAGCAAAACAGGATTTCTAAAGCAAATAAACTTCGGAATGGTGGCCTATGATATCGGTGGTACCAATGTAAAATTTGATGACACCTCAGTGTCTGAAGAGATTTTACATCAAAATATCCGATTTGGATTTACACTTATTCCGAAAGAAGAGTTATCGTTAAAATGGTTTTCTTTGAAAGATGCTTTATTCGCATTTGATTTTGATGATCGTTTTCACCTGGGAACTGAATTTTGGCTAATTGACAATCTGGGTTTACGTGCAGGATTTCAAAAGGATTTTCAATCAGACGAAGGTATCACTTATTCATTTGGAGGTAGCTTTAAATTTCCTAAATTATCGATGCAGTTAGATTATGCTTATACTATACCCCCAACGCTCTCTGCAACCCATCTATTTTCTTTTTCGTTCGCTTCAAGTCCTTCGCCCGTTAAAATTACTGACATCAGCTTAAATACATTATATTCATCTTTTTATAAATCTTATGCAACCTCTCATATTGGTTATGTTACCGTCAGAAATGATTATGACAAAGAACTGCAAATGACTTTGAAAGTGTCAATCCCAGGTCTTACGGAAAGCAGCACCCAAGAAAATTTTAAATTAGGACCGGGTGAACGTAAAAGGACTTTTTTCCCAGCAGTATTTTCTAAAAAGATTATGGATATTAGTGGAGCTGATACTCGACAAGCAAATATTAGAATAGAGTACAAAATAAAGAATGAACAAAAATTTGTTGACGCAAACAAAAAATTTAAGTTATTTGGCCGTGGAGCTATTACCTGGGAGGATCCTAGCAAAGCAGCAGCCTTCATAACTAAATTGGATCGAATGGTGGAACTTTTTGCCCGTGAGGTTACAAAGGACCTTCCATATAAACCAGAGATAGAGCTTGGGAATATTTACAAAGCAGCTACACTTTTTGATGCTTTGGGTGTTGTTGGCATCAAATACAATGAGGACCCAGTTAATCCATTTTCTACAATACCTAAAACTCAACACAGTGTAGACCGCATACAATATCCGGCCGAATTGTTAACGAGTAAACAGGGAGATTGTGATGATTTGACCGTACTTTATGCCTCACTATTGGAGAATTCTGGAATAAAAACAGCTTTGGTCAGTACTGAAGATCATATTACGTTGATGTTTGATACTGGAATTCATGAACGGAATTGGGGGTTGCTGCCTTTGGGTGATTCATTAGTTGTGGTTAAAAACAAAACGCTTTGGATTCCTGTGGAAGTGACAGAAGTAGGGGCTTCTTTTGCAGAAGCATGGTACAAAGGTGGCAAAAATTATCAAGAATGGAAAGATCGAGATGATTTTGAAGTTGTCATGATCAGAGACGTGGAAGGCTTATATTTAAGCGCATTACTGGATGAATTTCAAAAGGGGATTCCAGATTTAGACTTACCTGAACCTGAAAAACTTAAAAAGATGGTTGAAAATGATGCTTTATGGCTTCACCAGCAAAGGATGATTTATGGGATAGAAAATTTCTTAGCAGAGTTAGCGAAAAGACCCGGAGATGATAGATTGAGAAACAAATTGGGAATTATTTTAGCTCAACTGGATTCAATAGATAAAGCAGAAATTGAATTTCGAAATATCCTTGAACATCAGCCGGAAAATACTCATGCACGCATAAATTTGGGCAACATAGATTGTATATTTGGGAGATTTAAAGATGCAGAAGAATCCTATTTAGAGGCCACAAAACAGGTTCCTAATGAACCAGGTTTGTTTCTCAATTTAGCCATTTTATATCAATTATGGAGTATAGGGCATCCTGACAGCTCAGAGTATCAAAAACAATCCGAGAAATATCTTTTACTAGCATTTCAATTATTAGATGGCGACGAACTCTTAGCTTTGGATTTATTGGGCATTTCAGGTGAAGATATATATATTGCAGAAAAAGCCGACCTCAAATCCTGGGTTAAAAAACAAGCCTCGGCCGTAAAAAAATTCATTAAAGACAGTGCCAAAAAATATCTTTTTGATAAATCCGTAAAGGGAACAAGAATAAAACGTACGGCTGTTAAACGTGGCCCTGATGAAGAGCGACGCTATATTCTTTGGTGGGCTTATCAAGATTGAGTAAAAATGAATCAATTAAAATTAAAGCTTAAAACTCTGGGAGTTGGTACTGTTCTGTTCATTCTAAGCTGGATTCTATTGGCCCTCCTGATTAATATACCATTTATACACGCACTATATGAAACCCTGGAAACTTTCATTTATTTTCAGATATTTACATCAACAGCAACACCCAGTGAACATCTTATCATAATAGACGAACAAGAAAATGAATACGAAAGAACAGTTTACGCTCAATTGATTACAGAATTGGATCGGCTGGGCGCTAAAGTTATTGCGTTGGACGTTTTATTTAGTGCTGATAGAGATTTAATACAGAATGCACAATTAGTAGCAGCAACTCGGACCGCTTCTGAGAAAGTTATCCATGCGGTGGAATTTTTAAATTATGATAATCAAGCTGCAATACCTGATCGATTTCAATTCAAAGTACCTGATCAACCATCACCTGAGAATTATATTGCAGACGTTCAAGGTGCCACATTACCTTTTAATGACTTGCTCGAGGTCACCAGTCATTTAGGACACGTAATACGAACGTCTGATATTACCCTTCATCAAGCCCAATACTTTCCCATGATTATTAACTACAATAACCGATTGTACCCTTCCTTACCATTACTTACGGTTATGAAGTTTTGGGGTTGTCGAACAGATACACTTCCAAAAGAACCTTATGAAATGATTGAATTGATTCAAAATAACACAAATGGGATTACTCATCCAATTCCAATTAACAGTAAAGCGCAAACTTTAATAAATTTTATTTTGAAGGAGAAATTTGCAGGAAAAATATTTTCAATAGCAAGGGCTTTTGAGCTTTTTGAAAATAATAGTAACATTTTTCAAGATAAGATTATACTTATCGGAAACTCTTTTGATTCTCAGGAGCAGATGCATGGTCCCCATTTACGATCCTATCCAAACTTAATCATTCATGGAGCACTCATCAGTCAATTTCTGAATAATGAGAATATTAGAGAAGGCGTATTTGAGAGTATTGTTAGCAGCTTTATTTTGATGATTCTGGGAATTGCAAGTTTGATATTTTTATCTCAAAAGTATGATCGAGTCAAACCTTGGCACATTTATTTAATTTCTTTTCTTTTATTAATTCTTGTTGCTACGATAACACTCAAAGTCAGAATTAAGACCTATGTTATTTTACCTTATTTGGTGTTTTTAATCAGTACTTATTTATCGAAAAAGTATTTTGAAATACGTCTTAAAGACCAAATTGGCCATAAAGAAAAAATCAAATATCTTGATTACTATTTATTAATTGGCCCCAAAAGGGAGAAAGACCTTACGTATCCAGTGTTTCTTATAGATTGCCCTGCTGGTGAAGATTTTTGCGAACTAAAATTTGCTAAGGAAGAAAGTTATTACACCAAAATTCGCGAAGACATGGCACAAAATCTATTCATAGATATAAGCAAGATGAAAGAGTTTGGAGCCGCATTGTTTGAAGCCCTTTTCCAACCCGATATTCGGGATCAATATGACAAAAGTCTTGGAATGGCCTTTGCCCAAAATGCCTCCTTAAGACTCAAACTTAGATTTGACGCACCCGATCTTTCTTGTTATCCCTGGGAACACATGTATGATAAAAAACAGACGAATGAATTTTTAGCGCTTCATCAAAAGATATCCATTACCCGTTTTGTATCAATTCCTGAACCCGTTGAAAAAGTTTCTCTCAAACCGCCTTTAAAGATATTAGTAATTATTTCTAATCCTGATGACGATCGATTTAAGAAATTAGATGTTGAAAAGGAAAAAAAAATAATTAAAAAGTCTCTAAAAAATTTAGAAAGGCGCGGTATCGTTCAGCTTAAAAATTTGAAAAAGCCAACTCTTGCAGCATTAGCCAAAGAATTGCGGAGGAAGGTCGATATTATTCACTTTATCGGACATGGGGGCTACTCTGAGTCGTTGGGAGGATGTCTTGTTTTTGAAAATAATCAAAGAGGGGCTGAGTTGGTAAATATTGATCGACTGCGTAAATTATTAGAGGGAACACCTATCCGTTTAGTAGTATTAAACGCTTGTCAGACAGCAGAAACATCAGCTTCCGACATCTCAATGGGGGTTGCCCAAGGCTTAGTTAAAATAGGTGTACCAGCCGTAATCGCAATGCAATTCAAAATTTCGGATGAAAGTGCCATTCTGTTTTCAAAAGAATTCTACACCACTTTGGCTGATACTTTCCAGGTTGATAGAGCAGTATCAGAGGCGAGGCGAAAAATATTCATCAATCTGGAAGCAGGATATATTGATTGGGGTATTCCGGTATTGTTTATGCGCAAGGATGATGGGATTCTTTATGAATCCTGAAAAGAGTTACAAATCCTAATGAAACCCAACGGATA
>JBHIAC010000036.1:0-22867 GCA_046758365.1 bacterium | reverse complement strand
TTTCAGGGCTTCCTCCTGTGTGAAAACTTCTGGAAGCTTTATAGGCTTTTTGGCCTTGATCATACCATCGCTGAAATCGTCGATGTCTATTTTTAAAACTTCGCGGTAGACCCCGTTGGATAATAATCCTACGGAGTAGAGAAACATGATGGCACAAAGCGCTTGATTTTGACATAATCCTCCCCTTTGTTGTGGGAGACATGTTAAAGATAATTTATATTTCGGCCAAAAACAAGAAAAAAGTTTCGTAATAAATTACTCGCAACGATTTAATATAAAAAATAATGTTCTAAAATGCTACTGACAATTTTTAATCTATTTAACTGTAAAGCAAAAAGTGTCAGCGTCTACTCAGAATCAGTCTTTGTGCGCCATGCTTTTTTTGCTTTACATTTAATTAATCTTTTAGTAACCTTTCGTCTGATATAAAAGGAAGTACAATTATGAACATTGTCGTCACCGGCTCAACTGGACTCATTGGTTCAGAACTAGTGCCTTTTCTCACCACAGGGGGACATCCCGTAAAACGATTGGTTCGGTCAAAACCGAAACCTGAGGAAGACGGGATTCACTGGGACTCTGGTGTTGATAGCTTAGATTCGGCTAAACTCGAAGGTCTGGACGCGGTGGTGCATCTTGCTGGTGAGAGCATAGCTGAAGGGAGATGGACAGACGAGAAAAAAGCGCGTATCCGCGAGAGTCGAGTGAAAGGTACCCGCTTAATTAGCGAAACGCTGGCAAAACTTAAAAAGCCACCCAAGGTTTTGGTGTGTGCTTCGGCCATTGGCTATTATGGCGATCGTGGTGAGGAAATCCTAAAGGAGACGAGTGCCGCAGGTTCGGGATTCCTTTCCGAGGTCTGTCGAAAATGGGAGGCAGCAACAGAACCAGCAACTCAAAAAGGGATTCGTGTTGGGTATATACGGTTTGGGGTGGTGCTCAGTCCTAAAGGTGGCGCTCTGGCCAAAATGCTTTTTCCTTTCAAAATGGGAGTTGGTGGTATAATTGGAAACGGTCAGCAATATATGAGCTGGATATCTGTGGATGACGCAGTGGGGGCTATTTACCACGCCATAACCACAGATACACTCAAAGGCCCTATAAATGCCGTGGCGCCCAATCCGGTTACAAATCGTGAGTTTACACAGACCTTGGGTCGAGTGCTTGTGCGCCCGACAATTTTTCCCATGCCTGCTCTTGCTGCCCGTCTTGTTTTTGGAGAGATGGCTAACGAGTTACTTCTGGCCAGTACCCGCGTGGAGCCTGCCAAGTTATTGTCAAGCGGGTATAAGTTTCGCCACCCAGAGTTGGAAGGTGCACTACGGCATTTGTTGGGAAAATGAGTAATGATTAAATATGTAAGCTTTAATCTTATTTGATAAGAAGACTCACCCGACGGTTTACTTGTAATCCTCTATTATCCAGGGTTTCCCTTTCCTTAAGCTGCGTGTCAGCATATCCAACGGCAACAAAGCGGGTTGAAGACACACCATTTTCGATTAAAAAACGAATCACGCTTGCAGAGCGAGCAGCAGAGAGTTCCCAATTGGAAGGATAAGAAGCGTTTTTGGCAATAGGGACGGTATCTGTATGACCCTCGACCTGAATTTTTCTGCCTGATACTTCTTTCGTTTTGAGAATTTCGGCTAAAGCGTAAAGGACAGCAAAGGATTTTGATTTCAATTCTGCTTTTCCCGAATCAAAGAGTATATTGTCTTGGAAATTGACTAAAAGACCGTCAGGGGTTAGCTCTACATCGACGTTTTTCTGGAGATTATGTGCTTGGATAAGCTCATTAAATTGTTTTTCAAGAACATGTAGAGGCGTCGATTCGGTCTTATTAAAATACTCCATGATCATTTCAAACTTTGCCTGATCAATCTGAGAAATGGCAAAAAACAAAACAAAAAACGCAAGCAGCAGTGTTACCATATCGCTATACGATAAAAGCCACGGTTGACTTTCCTTTACGGCTGCTGGCATTATATGTTTAGGTATCTTAATTTCCATTAAATTATGCTACTTTATTGAATCTTATTCGCTGCTCTGAGGCAGCGCTAATTCCGGCGATGGCGTTTACTTTTTTCCTGCTGTTGGCGTTTAAATAAGCCGCCAATTTATCCCGTGCGTAAACGTAGTTACGCTTCTCATAAAGCATTAATATCGTTTCAAGCTGCATAGTTTCGATTAGAAGATTATTTTCTGCTTGTTCTTTTATTTTTTCTGAAATGGGAGCAAACACCATATTAGCGAGAGCCAATCCATAAAATGTTGTGGTAAGTGCTATTGCTAAGCCGGCTCCGACCTGACCTGGTTGACTTTGAAGAGTAATGAGCATATTTATCAGGCCTATCAAAGTTCCAATCATACCAAATGCCGGTGAAATTTTTGCCATCGTACCAAATAATTGGTGTTGCTTCATTTCTCGTGCCAATTTCCAGCGTATTTGGTCCTCAAGGATAACTTGCGTTTCATCCTTAGAATATCCGTTTGAGAGCAACTGTACTCCATCTTTTAATATCCAGAGTTTTGATAATAATTTCACTTCGTTTACAAGCTTTTCTAAACCATCACGCTGATAAATACGTATAGAGGAAACCATTTTGTCAATAGCGGTTATGTAATCATGCTCACCGGAACGAAATATAACAAAATAGGCTTTAAATGCACGCAGAACTTCTTGGATTGGGTAGGATACAAAAGTTGTCGCGATAGTACCACCAATTACTATGGCTAGGCCTTGCCAATTTAAAAATATTTCAGGGGGCGCTTTACCAGTGGCAATACCAATAGAAACAAGACTAGCTCCAATTAGAAATCCTATAAACGTTAACATTACAGGTCTCTTTTATTAAATGTACTTCAATGTCATTTCGAGCGAAACCCCGATTTTCCTTAATAATTATACAAAGGATAATAGGGGAGGAATCTGGTTTTGATTGAATTCAGATTTCTCGCTTCTCTCCTCCGAACGCATTCGAGGGATCATCACTTGAAATGACAGATTAGGTATTAATTTATTTACCTGGATAAATAGTCACCATGGATTTAATTTTTATATTTCATGATTAATTGTCTAACGTCTTCCAGATTGGGATTAATTTTCAGTGCATTTTCCCAGGCTTTGACTGCTTCCTCAATATCACCATTAACATAATAAATAGACCCACCTAATGCATAAGCCGTGGATGTTTTCTTTTTTTGAAGTGAGGCCTGTAGAATTTTCAATGCTTCATTGTAGCGCTTTTGGTAAAACAATTTTTGGGCTAAATTAATGTCCTGGAAGATCTCGTCCATGAGCTCTTCCGATTTTTTATTATTTTCTAATCCAGTAAGTAAATTATCTGCTAAAGAAGAATCTTCTTCCTGATATAGAATCGAATCTCCCTTGAGGATTTCCAAATAACCCTCCGACCCGCGCACAAGGTCAAGTGTAAGGTTTGTTGATAGAGGGTCCAGTACTAATTCAACCTCTGTATCATTTTGATAAAATTTGACGATAAGATATGGATAATCCATTGTTTTTTTAAACTTTTTATCCTGAAGCTGTGTTATTATTTGGTACTTCTTAACAGTATCTGCTGGACTTGTCTCTGCTGTATAGGCATTTTGATCGTTTTTAATTTGTTTTGCGGCACAACCAAAATAAATCATAGAATTAAATAAACTTATAATGAGGGTCAAAAGCAAAATTTTAACCATTGTAAAGTTATTATTTTTAAAAATTCCTTTCATTTT
Source organism: bacterium (assembly GCA_046758365.1). GTDB lineage: Bacteria > Zhuqueibacterota > Zhuqueibacteria > Oceanimicrobiales > Oceanimicrobiaceae > JBHIAC01. The sequence goes on along the minus strand of JBHIAC010000036.1, from coordinate 19,129 downwards.
TCATATCACTATTTTTTCAAAAACTTATAGTAGGAATCGTAATTGATCCTAAAATGTAATTTGTAATAATAAAAGTTCATAGTGAATTCCATTCACTTTTAACCGTACACTTTCGTTGGTGGCCTTGACTGGAAGCGAGTCAAATTCGGGACCTAAAATCATTGAAAACCCCGAAGATAATGAAAAATGAGAAATCAAATCAATTCGTATGCCTGCCCCCAGTCCTGTTAAATCGGGCATATTGATAGTGAAATAGCGCGTTAGAGAAAAATATACTGAAAGCCAATCTCCAAACTGATTATTCTTATTTTCTACTAATGTAGAATACAACATTGAACGAAAATTGTATGAAATAGGTGATTTTATAAATGTTCCATTGGATGAAACGCTATAAAAGGAATTATCATTGAAAGAAGTATTGCGTAATTTAACACCCTCGGATAGGAAAGAAAGTCCAAAGCGAAGTTCATAGCGTAACCGACTATTTGCGGTAGCATATTGATATAATCCAAAGTAAATGGAATATTGTATCAAATTGTTGTTAAAATCGGAATGAAGAAGAGAATCTGCTGCTGAATCAAAATCAATTTGAAAAATTTCTATACCTGCATTTAAACTTTTATTCAGTGGATTCATTGAGGGGAGTTTAATCTCCTTTTCGTAAGCAGAATATGACTTTGCCCATAAAACTTCATTCGTACCTGTACGATTCAGTCGAAGGTCAAGGAAGAGCGCCTTTTTTGGCATATACACCAGATTGCCTTCAAGAAATGCATCTACTCGAAGTCTGCGACCTACACGCCAGAGTTCTTCGGGTGAAGGTAAAGCATTTATAATAGAAAAACTGCTGTCGGTAGATGTAATTTTAAGGGTATTCATCTCAGGTAATGATACGACTGCCGGACGTTGAAGAGTACCCAATAATTCCACAAGCCTGCTTTCAAAGTGCTCACGCATCGATGTAGAAATATTATTCTTATCTGTTTCTAACCGATAAATTGCAATTCGGTCAAGGCTGGGGTCAATTTCAGTCAGATCGCGCGGTATTTGGTTAAAAATCTCCTCCATGAGCTTGAGAATATTTTCCTTCTTTTCGGGTATATGTTGAGCAGAAGAATAGTTAAAACGCCCCATCAATCCAATAATGAAAAGAGAAAATAAAATTAGAACTAGCCTATTCATCGCTTTTTCGAGAAAATCATTTTTAATGATTACGAAACCTTGTGTAACTGTTTGGTGCGCAGAGAACGTATCAAGGCTCGACGAGCATGTGAAATTTCATCTTCTGAAAGTTTGCTGTGTGTTTCAAGACTTGCGCGCACTAATTCACCTAATTTATCGGGTAAAGCTTGAATAATTTTTTCAACTTCCTCATCACTTACACTTACAAGAGATTTTGCTAAAACTTCTCGGTCTACCTCTAATGCTAACTCGCGGATTTTTTCATTTGACATTTCGAATAGCTGGTTGAACGTCACAAATCGCTTGCTCACCTTTTGCGCAAGGTTTACGTCCTGAGTTTGTAGATAACTTAAGGTTTCATCTTGAGTTTCTTCGTCAAGATAATCCAGAACCTTCACCAGTGCATCCACGCCATTTGCACGTACATATCGCATTTTTTCCAATTCACTTGCTCGCGCTGACAATTGACGGGCGATATGTTGATAGACATCTGATGGAATGCGTTCTATATTACCCATGGAGGCCAGCACGGCCTTTTTTTCTTTGGTGTCCATTTTACTCAATAATTTAGCTGCACGATTTGGACGTAATTGTGCTAAAACAATGGCCATTACACCAACTTTTAAAGGTTTAAGCAAATGCTGCAATTGATCATCGCTCATTTGATGAAGAAAAGCCAACGCATCATCTTCATCACCATCTTTACCAGCCTCCAATACGAGACGACGTATATCTTCATCAAATTGCTTAAGCAAACGTGCTGAATTTTCTTTCAGATCTGTGTCCTGTAGCACTTCCATTTTTTGTTGAATATTTCCCGCTGTTTCTGCATCTAAATAAGTGGCAAGGAGATCGATAAGAGATTTAGAAACCACTGTGAGAACAATTGCAACATCATTGATGCCCGATTCACCGTTGCGATCAATCCACTGATGAAAAACTTTGGCAGCAGCGGCGGGTGTGCCTACTATTGCCTCAATAGTGGATGTTTTTAATCGCATTAATACAGCCGTGTCATCCTCTTTTGTAATGTCTAAGTCGTAATTTTTAGTCGTTTCAGATTCATGTTTTGGTAAAACAGGCTGCGCCGTAACTATGTTGGAATTGGCTTGTTTCAGATGATTGATGATGGTACGTATACCTAATAAAAAAATAATGAGCAAAAACACAGCAAGGCCAGCAGCAAAAATATAGGGCTGCCAGTCAAAGCTTGATTCTTTTATCGCAGATTTGACAGGTAGAGTTTTGTCTGCCGTCGGCTTTTCTTGCGATTCTTTATTAACTGCAAAAAAATCTGATTTCTCAGGAAAATCAAGCCCCTCTATTCGAACTTGATCACCACGCTTGGGCTCTAGATTAGCTATTAGCGAAACAAAGCGTCGAATAAATGACCAATCACTTTCGGTTAAACTACGGTCTACCAACACATTTACCCAAATTCGACGAATGTCATAGCTATTATTCTGAATGTAACTGCGCAAATTAGAGGCATCCTTATTCACTTTTTTCTTTTCATCTAAATTTTCTGGAACGTAAGGTAAACCTGGTAAACTAGTTAAACTTTTGCTTAACAGGGCATCAGGAAGTTTTGGTAGCACACGTTTTGGTTCAATCTTTTTTAATTCAACATATGCCTTAATGACGAATTTAGTCTCTGGATAGTAAATTAAAAGAGCATTTTGAAGATTCCAGGTCAAATTTGCTTCCATCGAATTCTCAATCTCTGCAAGAGATTTTTCCGAAAAATAGCTTTGCGCAAATATGATCTGAACAGTGATTACTAGATTTAAGTAAAAGAATAGTAGTAAGTTAAATGTCTTCGTCCTTTTCACCTTTACTTCTGCAAAAATTAAAAGCTCAATTCAGCATTTTCATAATCATCGGAAATTTTACAGAATACTTAATACAAATAGATCCTTTAAATAAAAATTAATATACAGGATTGTACATACACAATATGTTTGTTCCTTCTAAAAAAAGCTGACCTTCTGCAAGAAGGTTAGCTTTTGATTGGTGTAAAAAGACACTCAGCTTTTGAAAAAGGTCAGCGCCTTGACACAGTTTCTAAGTAAGTAATCTGCTTAAGATCTTACACTGTTTGTAACAGCGTAATATATGTATATTCAGTTGGCTAAAGAGCTACTAAAATCTTTGTATTAGAGGACACAAACAAAAAAAGCCGAGACGAAACCGTCTCGGCTTTTTCATCCTTTTAAACGCCTTCCTATTAGCTTACATTAATTTCAATCGCTTTAGGTTGGGCCGATTTTGCCTTTGGAATCGTTATTGATAGTACTCCGTTTTTGAAATCGGCCTTAATCTTATCTTTCTCGACTTCATTGGTCAAACGGAAGGAACGCTTAAAAGCACCATAGCTTCTTTCAGACCTGTAGTAGTTCTCGTCCTTTTCTTCATGTTCGTACTTTTTCTCGCCTTCAATGGCCAAGACATCGTTTTCAAGAGTCAATTTAAAATCATCTTTGTTCAACCCAGGAAGTTCAGCGCTTATAAGATATTCTTTCTTGGTCTCTTTAACATCGATCCTAGGTTCAAAAGTTGCTGTACGAACGGGAAAGTTTTTGTCGAAAACATCCTCAAAAAAAGGGTCGAGATTTAACATAGGTCCAAAAGGTCTCCATTTAACTAACATGATTTAACACCTCCTTTTTGGTGATTGTTATTATTTATTTTATTTTATCTTTTAATTTCTGCCTTAAATTTAGCAAAGTGTGTGCCAAATTAAAAATGAGACAATTAGGTTCATTTTTATCAATATATAAAGAACATTTGTCATTCTTAAATTTAGCAGGTTGTCAAGCTGTCCAGACAGTATGAAACTTTGAACGAGGTTTCTGCCCGAATGACGGTTTTGGTATCTATTTTTGGTTGTAATCTCCATTCAGAATTTTTATATTTCATTTAACAAGAAGGTTAGCTTTTGCTCTAAATTGTTTTTTGCAGAATAGTCAGTTATAAAAATATTTTCAAATGAAAGGAATTCTATGAAAGAGGCCTTTTTCGATTTCGAGGAGCATGTTTATTTGAACTGTGCAGCGCAAGGGCCATTTCCAAAAGTTACAGTAGAAGCCATTCATAATGCAATTCGTTTAAAATCAAATCCTTATACCATTGATGATAATATTTATTTTGATCTACCGCTACGGGTTCGAACGGCGGCCGCCCAGCTTATTAGTGCGAAACCCGAAGAGATAGCGCTCTCAACAGGTGCTTCCCATGGGATTAATATTGCTGCTAATGGCCTACCGCTTACTGTGGGAGATGAGATTCTTGTGGCTGACAGAGAATTTCCCGCTAATGTTTATCCATGGCTCAATCAAGAAAAGCGGGGAGTAAAAACTAAAATTATAAAACCGCAGGGACCATTCATTACTCCTCAAGATTTTGAAAAGAATATTTCACCTAAAACAAAAGTCATCGCTGTGAGTTTTGTGAATTACGCTAACGGCTACCAAGCTGATTTGAAGTCCATTGGAAAATTGTGTAAAAGTTACAATATTTTTTTTGTGGTGGATGGTTCTCAGGGAGTTGGTGGTGTCCCAATAATTATAAAAGAGTTGGGAATAGATATTATGGCCGTAGCAGGATACAAGTGGCTGTTGAGTCCTTATGGTTCAGGTTTTGTTTATGTGAATGAATCAATTTTAGAAAAAATCTCTGTCCCGGATGTTAATTGGGCGAGAATCAAAGGGGCTGAGGATTTTAACAACTTACTCAAATATAACTTGATATTTTGTGATGGCGCTCCACGATTCGATTACCCTGAGACGGCCAATTTTCTCAACAACGCTGCCATGGAGGCTTCATTAAATTTCATTTTAAATATTGGGGTTGAAAAAATATTTGCACATTGTAATTCACTTTTAGATTATTTAATTGAAAATCTCCCTTCCAATAAATATAAAATTAATAGCTCATTGGAATTAAAACACCGTTCTAATTTTTTATCCATTGCTGTTTATAAACCTGAAGATACGCCAGCAGCTTTTCATTGCCTGAAAGATGGAAAAGTTCATGTAAGTCTTCGAGAGGATGCACTCCGGATTTCACCTTATCTTTATAATACCAAGGAAGATATGGACAGATTAATTGAACTGCTTTAAACTAAAAAATAGACAGGTTTCATTGAGTAGGTATTTTTGAAAATATTTATTATAAAAAATTATGAAAAAGAGCCTTGTTTTAGTAGCAATTTTAGCTTTATCAATTTTAACAATTAATTGTGAAAACAATAAAGATTTTTATGAAAATGTAGCACCTGGACTCAAAGCTGTAGATGATTATACCTTAATTAGTGAAAAAAATTTTCTAACCGATTATGAACCAATTAATGAGGATGGTACGATTAATGTGGTTATTGAAATTCCAGCCGGCACTACTGCAAAATGGGAAGTGACCAAACCCAATAGGGCTCTTAAATGGGATTTTAAAGAAGGAAAGCCACGGATCGTCAACTATCTTGGTTATCCTGGAAATTACGGGATGGTTCCTAAGACACTTTTACCAAAAGAGTTGGGTGGTGATGGTGATCCATTGGATGTTATTGTTCTTGGTTCCGCAGTACCACGAGGTTCCGTTGTAAAAGCCAAATTGATTGGTGTATTGAAACTCTTGGATGGTGGTGAACAAGATGACAAGCTTATTGCTGTGCTCGCTAATACGCCTCTCTATGACGTCAGTAATATGAAAGAGTTGAACCAAAAATTCCCTGGAGTTACAACAATTATAGAGACATGGTTCGTTAACTATAAAGGACCGGGAGAGTTGGAAAGTAACGGGTTTGGAGATATAGATAAGGCTAAAAAAATTCTTGAAAATGCCATAAAAGCTTTCAATGAACAGTAATAAATTTGAGGTCGTTACTCTTAATGATATGTATCAAACCTAAAAATGTCTCGCAGCGAATAATTATTATACTCTATTAGTAGCTAATCGCAGGGTTTAAAATACCAGTTTTTCGGCCACAGAAACAGAACTCCCACAGAAATGAATTGTAAAAATTCTCGTTAGTTCAACGATAATACCGAGGCAGTTTCAAGCACAAAGAACCTTCAACTTTTCAGGGTCTATGAATCCTCTATCTTATTTCTGTAGGATTTCCAGTTTTGTGGGCGTTTTTATATGATTATAAGAAAAAAAATTATACTTAAAACATCCAATCGACTACCTGTGATCAGTTACTATTGGCACTGTAGATATATCGTGCACCTTCTATGCGATAGTCCCCAAATATGGTCTCTATCTCCCAGCAATTTCTATTAGCTTACTGAAATATCTGTCGAATCAACTAAATGAACAATCTAAAGACCCTCATGACCTACTTATTATTTCAATCCATTACTCGATAGATATTTGCCAGATAGGCATAACTCTTCGGATTGTTTGCCATAAAAATTAAATTTTTAAAAATATTTTACGCATATAAGCACTATCTTTGCTAATTTCATATATTACGATTAATGAATTGCAATATTTAGATGAACCTGAGATGAGAAACTCTTCCATTCACTAAATATCTTCGAATCAGCGAAAACTGAATTAGGATTTATCGAACAGAAAGGAGTCTGCTCTTAAAATGCGATTTATTATTTTGTACACTTTACTTACTTTATCAGCTATTCATGCGACTCCTACTATAGAACCTACTATAGAACCTAAACCTCTCCAACTCAAGTCAAAAAAGTTTAAAGAGAAGTGTTGGGCAAAAAATGAGCGAAACACTCTATTGGGTTTAATGAAAAAAGTCATTCAGCAACCCTTGGAAGAGTTGCATAAAAATAACGATTATATACAAACCTTTGGGTGTGCTTATGAAAGTGATGATATCGAGCAAAATTCCATACGAGCTGTATATCGCGCTATTGATCAATCATTGCGCAACCGTAAAATTACAGCTCGAGATAATATTTTAGGGTTACTGCATTCCAGGCCTCCCAGACCGGATAATTTAGTTCGGGATTATACACTATATGTAAATTTGGTGAAAGATTCAAAAGTTGAACAAGCTCGCTATGAAGTAAAAATTCTAAACCTTGAGGTTGTGCCCACCTTCGAATCCAGACGAGCTGTTTGGACAAGAGTTATTTCTCGATTTGCATACCAAGAAGATTTTAAAAAAGCGCCTACGCCTACAAACAACTCTTCGGAATTTGTAAAAGTCATGGAACTTGCAGAGGAGATTTTAGAAGCTGCGGGAAAAGGAAAGTTTAAAAAAGTCGACGAGCTTATTTCCAAAACACACAAGCCTACATTTCATCCAACTGATATACGTGATTTGGTATTTGGAGATTATTTGACTTTATTTATCGAACAGGATCCGTCCCTCGGTGAAATACAAGCAATTTACATAGGTAAAGGCATTTACATAGCTAAAATTCCAAAATTTAAATCATTAATTCTTAAATTTGGAGAGGAACACCTTTTTGGTCTTCGATTAGATACAAGCTTGTTTCGTAGAGTCAGCAGCGTATTTGTAAATTTGCAATACCATGCCCCAGAATCAGTGCTTGAATGTTTGTTACTTCGGTTTGGGCACAAAAAACCTTTATATTTACCGAATTTGTGAGTGTAGTACTAATATCGAACTAAATAATTCACCAGCACAATGTGAACTGCAACATTGATCTCACAACGACAAAAATACGGATTACAGCGATTTATTTTAGGCAAAAGTGCAGGGCAAACTTTGCATGGCCAGTCGAAACTAAGATATAAAAAAAATATCGAAAAAGCTTTGGTCATAAGTATATTGGGTGCAATTTTTGGATTTCGCCTCGCCGCAAATTTTGATATGGCAAAATTTTATTTGAACGAAGACAAGATTACTTTTGAGTTCATTGACATACCTTTAATACAACCCTTCATTAAACAACCGCCAGCCCTCAAAATGGAGGAAGTTGTAGAAATAAAATCAGAAGAAAATGAACAGGAACAAAGCAATAGTAATCTTGAAGAAATAGAAGAACTACTTGGTGAAAATGAAGAAGATGCGGAATTAGCTTTAGATTCTGATGAATTGGGGGCATTCCTTCTTTCAAATTCCCCCTTAGGAAACATTACAGGTCCAAAAATTAAGTTTCGGAGGCGTGCAGACATTGGAGAGGTGAACATTTCTATTAAAAAGAGCAAATCCTTTGAATCATTGCTTGCCGAAAGTGAAGAAGATATTGATATTGGTGAGGTGCAACACAGTGAAAGGGAATCGGTTTCTGATAATATTAACATTAATTTAAAAGCGAAAACTGATAAAACTTTTAATGAACCTGTAAAAGAAAGGTATAATTCATCAGATGATATTTCTTTAACGATTTCTGATGTCCCAGAAAAGATATTAACTTCTGCATCCTCAACCATTGGAACTGAAGATTATAAGCTCTGGAATAAAATTCAGGCTGAATTAGACCGACTCTATAAAGGTAGGTATGGCATGATACCTAAGGAATTAAAACGAAATAAGCGTGGATTTACTTTGACTTTAAAATATTCAGACGGAATAAAACATGAATTCTATTGGCAAAAATATGGGCATGTTTTGATCAAAGTGAGTGGCCGCAGTGATAAAACTGCATTGCAGGAATTGAGAAGGGCATTGGATGGTTTGCTCACCCTATCATTAAGTAATTAGAAGGAGCTTTTAGTTATGAAAAAGTATGGTATCAGAATACTATTTATTTTGTTTATTTTAAATGTGAAAGTAACATTTGGTCAACCAGTAAGCTCATTATATGAAGAAATCCAGAAGGCTTACAAAAATAACGATCACCAAAGAACAGTTGATCTGTGCCAACAAATTTTAACCCGTTGTGCTGAGAGCGTTCCTGATGTGGAATGTCGATATACGGATGTTATGAAAAGCGTTTATCGCTATAAAGGCTTTGCTGAATACCAGTTGTATCTCACTGATAGAAATTTAGAAACTCTCGATGCTGCTATTTTGTCTTTAAAGAAAAGTTATGAATTGTTTGGAGACCCTGAAATTGCCTTTAATTTTGGGTACATGGAATCTCTTAGCGCTATTGAAAGGAGGGATGGTTCATATTTAGATGGTTTAGTACACGCTTGGCAGGGAATTTTAGGATTATACGCAAAAAATGAATGGGTGGTGTCTCAGGAATTAGTTGATAAATTGAAAATATTTGTTAATCAAGCCGTTGAATTAACCATCACGCCGCCTGACAGTGCTATGACTAACGGTTTATTTACAAGCTTTATGGTCCGATTGGCTTGTGATTTGGCTGAGAAAGGATTGTTAAGTAAACAGGATAGTTTATTTTTTCGCATATACCGACAAAGAGCTGTTGAGGATGAATTTAATTTAAGAGGCAATGAATGGCGCGCACGTGGCTTTGCTGCACAGAAAGACTTAAATAACTATGCAGATGACTATAATTATCGACAAACTAGACGATTTTTAGAACTCGCTTATATACACGCTAAGAGTACGCAAAGGCAATCAGAGATGTTAAAAGAGCTAACTAAGGTGGCATTATTTATGGAAAAGGAGGGTATCAACAGTCAGCCAGATGCTGAGCTTCAATATGCCAGAGAAAAGGCACGTCAGGCGTATAGTTTATTGGTTGATCGGGGAGCGAATATTAGCTTATCACTTGCCAAGGAAATTAAAAAAGTCTACGGTAACGCGATATTCCGACTTGTTAATTATTATTTTAGTTTTGCAGATTCAACCAATAGGTTAAATGCTTATGCCCGGGCAAAACGCGTGGGCGAAGAACTGTTAGTCCGGGATGGACGATATGGTCGTAAGCAGAAATTTAAGTGGGATGGTTACGAAGATTTATATTTAAGGCTCTCAGAAATCGGTTATGAGATTGGGGCCAAAGAATTTGCCGTTGACATGGTTGATAAAGCTTGGAAAGCTGCTCTCGAAGCTAACGGACTTTCACAAAATAATCTCTGTGACCAATTGGAATATCAAAAAGCTTCTGAATTATTACCTTTTGCAAAAGTGTATCGACAGATAGCGGAACGTTTTGGATTGCAGCCGGTTTTGCTTTGGCTGCGCCCTATTATTAAGTGTATCGCTAACAATGCGCGAAAATTTTCACCATCCAGAGAAGGTACTTAAAGTGAAAACTTCCTACATTTTCTATCTATTTATTTTATTATGGGGGAGCATCAGCCAACTTCATGCGCAACCGGTAGAGATGAAATTGGAAGAACAAATGATCGCACTCGAACGCGATGTGGTTAGAATTTATAACGAACTTCAGAAATTTTTAAACGAAGATACTAGAAGTGGGAATGAGTTGTTAGCATTTGAATCTCTAATAACTATTTATGTTGATGAAATTTTAAATCTTTATGATACCATCTGGCGAATTAAAGGCACTACTTTGGAATCCCATCAAAATATTGCTGCACGCTGCCTCATTTTTAGATCGCTGACTTATTTGGAAAGAACACATGAGTCATATTCAAATTACAGTAAGGCTTGTAAAGATTATAAACGAGCTTTAAATTTGGCCCAAAACCGACAAAAAGAGCCGCTTTTAAGTACGCGACTGCCGTATGAAGTTTGGGTTGGAAAAAAGCTGTATACTCGATTGGCAGATCTATTAGACAATCGAGATAAAAATTTTCAGATGATAGATTGCTTTAAGATGATAAATGATTTATCGCAGATCGGGGAATTGAAATGAAGGGAATTGCTGCTATTTTGTGCATTTGTGCACTATTTGTTGGCACTGCGTTTAGCAGATTTTTACAGCAAGACCAGGGTGTTCTTGTAAAAAGAATGCATCAATATGAGAATAATATCCTCAATACCTACCTTGAATACCAAAAGCTTTACTACGAAGACAAATCAAGTGTAAATGAACTGGAGGCATTTGAAGAGCTGTTGACGGTTTATATCAACCAGGTTATGGAGATTTACGAAACCCTAACTCTCGCTGAAAGAAAAACTCAAACACCTCGCAACATCGCTGCCCGCACACTTATTTTTAAGGCTTTGATGTTTTTAGAAAAAGCACCTCTAAATATCGAATATTATGAAAAAGCCTGCTATGAATATTATGAAGCACTTAGACTTTACCAAAATACCGATGAGCCACCAGTTATATATAGGGATTTACCTCAAGTGATTCAAGCTGGAGATAAAACCTATTATCGTCTCATAGATCTTTTACAAGACAAAGGTCAAGGACTACTATCTTTTGGAAAAGTAAATATATCTTTTAAAAATTTTATGGTAACGGCAAATTTTGATCCGCAAATGATTGAACTCATCAAAGTACCAGACCCCAATCATTTGGATTCTGAATATACCTTTGAACTGGCTGAGTCAAGAATAAAAAAAGCATTTGCTGAGGTATTCAGGAGTTCAGGAGAAGTTGAAACGTATGTGGCTTTACCCTACGGAACCTACATTTTAAGACTAAATTCAGGTAATTTAAACGATTACACACCTTTAACAATTTTTTATGTACGGGCTAATCAGGAACACTACCAAATTATGGAACCATTAGCAGACTGGATAATTCTTTATCAAAATCCCACAAGTAAACGTCCTGACTTTTATAAATTTAGAAGAAATAATCAAAATCTTGGAACTGGTGCTTTTTCTACAACTGACGATTTTCAAAAAAGTAGCAATGGCCGTACGGTGAAACGAAAAGGTAGCAAGAATATAAGTCAGGAAATCTCTACCTCCCATGAAAAATTGGTTGCAGAAATTGTCGCCCAATTTTTAACTCAATTTGAAATAAAACTGATGTTTGATTTATCCGATCCTGAAATTAGAGACAACGCAATTCAAATAATTTCGCACTCAATTGTTAATTATGTGGAGAGCAGAGAATTTTATAACGAATGGAATCTGTGGACTGCGAGTTGGAATATTTCAAAGCACGTCCGGGAAATCATAAGTCCTGGTAGTCAAATTCCTGTTGAGCTTATTGAACTTATCTACCATACTTTAAAAGAATTGTAACCTTCCAAATTCAAAAGCCATAATTCTTTAAAATTAAGACCTTAGTATCAATCAAATATCTATACACTTTAATTATATTTTTATGACCTGGCACGTTTGTGTGGGTCATTTTTTTCTTGCTTATTTTAATACATTTTTTTAAAATGTAGACACTTTAGTAGTTACAATAATATTTAAATATGAAAGATTCAATATGTTTGACTGAGTGTTCCTTTAAGGGATCTGGAATTAATTATAAATATTTTTGAGAGAATTAGATTCTTTTTTTAGTCTACATAATTAGAAATGATAAAATATAGCTTTGAAAAAAGAAAATATCCAAGAATTGATACTTCACACGATAGTCAGTGGAAAATAAAAGTTTTCGGTGTGAAGGGAAAACCATTGGAAGGTCAAATAATCAATCTCAGTCTTGGTGGTGTGGCGTTTGTCATTCATTGGAAAAAGGTAGCAAGAACAGTTAAACGATTCACACCCAAAGTCGAAATTCAACTTCCCGATGGCGTTTCTATTGATGCGACTACAACACTTCTAAGAGTAAAGCCGAAACCCACCAGCGATGAGTGCATTTGCATTCTTCAGTTAACAGAAATGAATAATAAAAACTCCTCAAGACTTGAACAATTCATAATTTAATTCAATAGTCCAAGCCTAAAATTTTGTGCTAACTTTTACCCAACTTGCCTAGAGGCCTGGTCGAAAACTATAGTTTCTGATCCATTGGCCGGGACATAAAATATAAAAGGTCATTAGTCCCCACGGATTAACCGAATAGAGGGATAAATATCCTATTTTATTTTGCATTCAGCATGAATATACTGAACGATCCTAATTACTCATGATTGAATTTTTAAATATGCATTCGATAATACCTTGACTTTGTTGGAAAAAAAAGTATCTTAGAAATTATTAATTAAAATTTGCAGGAGGTGAAATGGATAGACTTGTTATCGATGATTTAGAACTTAAAGGAAAACGAGTCTTGACTCGCGTTGATTTTAATGTTCCTATTTCCGATGGAAAAGTTACCGATGATACCCGTATTCAAGCGGCTTTACCTACTATAAAAAAAATCATTGCTGATGGTGGCACACTGATTTTAATGTCACATTTAGGGAGACCCAAAGGAGAGGTAAAAGCGAAGTTTAGTCTTAAACCCGTGGCAACGCGTCTTTCAGAAGTACTGGGAAAAGAAGTCAAAATAGCCCCCGACTGTGTAGGCGGAACGGTTGAACAGATGGTTAGCGTACTGCAAGCGGGAGATGTCTTGTTGCTTGAGAATACTCGATTCCATATAGAAGAAACCAGCAATGACCCTGAATTCTCAAAACAGTTAGCCAGTTTGGGGGATGTTTTTGTGAATGATGCGTTTGGAGCGGCTCATCGTGCCCACGCTTCAACCGAAGGCGTAACAAAACATTTGAAAGAAGCGGCAGCAGGATATTTACTTCAGTCTGAGGTGGAAAATTTGACAAAACTTTTAGAAGCTCCAGAGAAACCGTTTGTAGTAATTTTGGGTGGCGCTAAGGTTTCGGATAAATTAAAAGTGATTCATAATTTGGTAACCCGTGTGAGCGCCATGTTAATTGGGGGGGGTATGGCTTATACATTTCTTAAAGCCAAAGATGTTCAAGTTGGGGATTCTCTTGTGGAAGAAGATAAAATTTCCATAGCTTATAATACCTTGATAGTGGTTAAATACCCACACCCATATAAAAAATTGGAATTTATTCTTCCCTTGGATCATGTCATTGCCAGTGTCAAAAATGAATCAAAGTACAAGGTTTGCGATCGCGTAGAAATCCTAAACGGCTGGAAGGGCGTAGACATCGGTCCCAAAACTGTAGCTGCTTTTAAGGAAAAGATTTTCACGGCCAAAACAGTTTTTTGGAATGGCCCTATGGGAATATTTGAAAAGGATGAATTTGCTAAGGGATCTATTGAAATTGCTAAAGCTGTAGCACGGGTAACAGAACAAGGAGCGTTTACAGTGATTGGAGGAGGTGATTCCATTGCAGCCATTGAAAAAGCGGGTGTGAAAGATAAAATATCCCATATCTCTACTGGTGGAGGTGCGTCTCTGGAATTTTTAGCTGGCATAAATTTACCCGGCATAATGTCATTATCCAAAGCTAAGAAGAAACCTGAAATTGCCAAGAAAAAGGAGGCGTAAGGCTTTTTGTCGTTGATGGGTAATGAAAAATGAAAAACAGGGGATGGCGCATGACCTATCCTATATTTCTCTATACAAAATCAAAAATAACGCTGGTTAAGAAAAAACAATTTTTTATGAAAAATAGAATTTTAAGTATTGATGCATTCGTATTTATAACTTTTTTAGTTTTTCAATATTTTAATGCAATCGTTTTTTCACAAGATTTAGACTTTCTTTCACCAGAGATTTATGCCAGACGTAGATCGGCAGTGCTGGCACAACTGCCAGACAGCTCTGTTGCAGTCTTTCACTCAGCAAAAGTAAAAATCCGTTCTAATGATATTGAGTATGAATATCATCAGGCAAATAATCTTTATTATCTTACTGGTATAACCGATCACAATACGGTTTTAGTGTTGGTCAAAGAGGGAATTGAAACCGACAGCACAATGACTGAGGAAATTTTGTTTGTCCCAAAACCTCGGCATTTTATAAAATATTTTGAAGGGCCATATATTACAGTTGAAGAAGCAAAAAATGAACTCGGTTTTGAAGTCGTTAAAACTTATGACATGTTTAATAATGAGTTGGAAAATTTTCTTAAGGGAAGAAAAATTCTTTTTTATTCCTTTCAAACCGAATTTTTGCATAATCAAATTAGCGACAAAAGGTATTTTTTAGGTCCGTATGCTAAGGAAACAATAAAAGAGAAGTTTCCGGAGTTAGAGGTTAAGTCTCCAAGAAAGATCTTATCCAGCCTTCGCCAGATAAAATCTCCAGAAGAATTGCAGCTAATGCGAAAAGCAATCGACATCACTTGTGTGGCTCATATTGAAGCTATGCGGAGTGCAAAACCGGGGATGTACGAGTATCAGTTGGAGGCCATTATCGAATACATTTTTAAATGGGCCGGCGCTGAGTATTCGGCGTTTCCATCCACAGTGGGCTCCGGTCCTAATTCAACTATTTTGCATTATTGGAAGAATCGACGTAAAATGCAAGCAGGGGATGTGGTGGTCATGGACATCGGGGCTGAATATCACAGCTACGCTGCAGATGTGACTCGAACTATTCCAGTGAGTGGAAAATTTACCAAAGAGCAGCAAGAAATATATGAAATCGTTTTACGTGCTCAAAAAGACGCTATGGCTGCCATAAAACCCGGCGTGCGGTTCCGAGATATTCACAAAGTAGCCCAAAAAGTGATTACAGATGCCGGATATGGGAAATATTTTATTCACAGCACGAGCCATTATGTGGGTTTGGACGTTCATGATGTTGGGGATTACGGTTTGCTTCAACCCGGCATGGTTATTACGGTTGAACCAGGAATTTATATCCGTGAGGGGGCTGAGGCGGATAAAGCCTATTGGAATATTGGTGTTCGGATTGAAGATGATGTCCTTATCACCCCCGACGGCTATAAAATACTTTCTGACAAAGCGCCGCGGGAAATTGCAGAAATTGAGACACTCATGAAGCAGGATAGCAAGGTATCATTTAATTTGGAATAAGCCTTTCTGCCTGAAAGCGTAACGAAATGTTTGAGCGGTGGTGAATTTAACCACTTCTAACTGACTGAGCAAGATTGAGCTTTGCAAACCTCCAAAAGCAACCGAGAGCACTCAAACTCCACCATCCGCTCCAAACAATTGTTATACAATCCTTTAGCCATTTCTACAATCCTGTCTAAGTTGATTGAGTCAATTCTGTTTTCTCAGAATCCTATTCTAGAACCTTCTATTCCACCGGCCCCAAATAGCGGTCGAGCCAGGCCAGGATTTCCTTGATAAAATCATTTTTAGGCGGGATATGGTCAGTTTCGTATAACTTCAGTTCCTTGTATTACAATCTTGTCAAACCTTGTTTTTTTAGCAAGGTTTTGACCATCTAATTAGAACAAAAAATATTTTAGCCACAGATTTGCACGGATGAAACACAGATTCAATAAATGTGGCTGTGAGTACATTTCAAATTATTAGCTTTATGATATCGTACATTATTTTTCACACTCTACGCATTCATCCGTGCGCATCCGTGTCAATCCGTGGCTTAATATTTTGGTTGCGGCCGAAGGTCGCGCTAGGTTCATCCGGAGTTCCTAAAAGGTCAAACATCGGCTTTATTAATGTCTCAAAGGGGAAATACGAGTCGTATATGCCGTTTAACATCAGCGTTGGCGTTTTCACCCGGGTAACATAATTGAACTGATGTGCTTCCGGGCGACCAAGCCGCCGAAGGCCTCCTCCTAGTAAAATTATTGTCTGGAGTCGTTCCTCCACAGCCGGGATGATTGTTCCGAACGTCCCTCCCCAACTCATGCCATAGAAGGCAAACTTCTGACTGTCAATATCCTGACGAGTCTCCAGATAGTCGAGGCATCTTTTAAAATCTTTGACCAATTGAATCAAGTAATCCGTATAAGAATGGGAATTGTCTCCCAGATAGATTTGAGTCAAAGCATCATCTCCGCGTTCGAATGTCCCTTTATAGACAGGATAGAGGGCAGCCCGACCGTTTTTCACGATAAAAGAAAGGAAATCCGAAAATTCATAATAGTTTATAAGGTCTTCGCTCGATTTTTCCCATACGGAAGCCGCGCCGGGGAAATAGATGACGGTCTGATAGGGGGGCGATGTGTTTTTTGGCAGAAAAAGATGGGCAATGATACGCTCGCTTCCATAAGCCGCATCAAAGGTAATCCGCTCAGAAATCCAATCTTCGGCACTTTCATCTCGCGATTCCAGGCGGGCATTCAGAGTGGTTTTATCGTAAGAGAATTGCTCTTTGTAAACCTGAAAAATGGCATCTGAAACGGGTTTTTCTTTGTAATAATCCCTGGTTTCACCAAATGTTGTTATTGCAAACGCTGATTCGGGAATTTTCTCAGGATCAGGATAGAGAGCGCACCGGAATCCATTTCTTGGAGAACGATCAAAGGGAGGAGCTTGACTCAAAAATTTGAAAAGGGGGGTGTTATCGTTCCAGGCTCCGCCCCTGATTAATCTCCCCCAAGGGGTTTCGTTCCAGCACCATTCCCGCACATTCCCGGCCATATCATAGGCTCCATAGGGTGTTATGCCCAGAAGACTTCCCACCGGAACAGGACCTTTGCCCTCAAAATTACTGAAAGGAGCAAAAACAGCGAACCCTCCGAGTTGGAACCATCTGATTAAAGGAGTATATTTACCCCTTGCAATTCCCCAATGATGTCCAGTTGGCAAGCTTTTCCTGACAAATGCTGCATAGGCTGCTGCCTCATACCAACTGATTCCTGAAACCGGATAGTTATCCTGTCCCACGGGACAATCTCCTACCTGCCAGGTAGCCGGGCCGGGCCTGCTGGTTTGATCGACAAATTCGGCCATAGCCTCCTTCCAGGTAAGCACCCTTCCTTCGTAGAAGAATTCGTGAGTCCAGTAGTCCCGGTTTTTATATCCACCGCTGTCTATGAATGCTTTGTACGCTTCATTGGTGACTTCGTACCTGTCTATAAAGAAATCTTCTAACGTCCCCAGCGGCGTTTGTGCGCCTGACACCCGCACCATCCCCGGCGGGATGCTTCCTTGCTGATCTAACACTCTCACAAGATCATTCGGGATTAGGAGATTTTTGCCCACGAATTCTAGGTCCCAGGTGGAAGCCGCAGCCATGACTGTCTCATAGCCTTCTAATTCTATTTTCCATCGGAAGATGCCGATCGGTACTCTAATGCTATCGATAGGCGAAACACCTACATAGTTCCATTCACTGTACGGAGATTTGTACTTTTTCATATAAACACTTGCACCGGGCGGCTCTGTTTTGATGTTGATCGTCAATGAACTTTTGGAAAGCAAGTCAGCAAGCTCAGGATCATTCGGAATGTATTTTTCCGCCTGCTCAGCAAGCTTGTAAGCATCGGTGAAGTCCCGCCAGTTTGTTTCAACCAGGCGCTCAATCTCTGGCAACGCCTCTTCCCGCGCCCAACGGATTTTGGCCTGGCGGTTGAAGAACCAGACGGCACCGAGGATGATGAGAAGGATCATACCAATTGCCGGGACTGCGACACCTGGCTTGTGCGGATACGACGAAGGAACGTTCGCAGGTCAAATGCCCCCATTTCCACCGCTCTCAGGCTGTCCTGATATCCCCTCAGATCTTTTAAAATTGCTGCCGCTGATGGATAACGCGATTCAGGATTTTTCTGCAAAGCACGATTGACGATTTGTTGCAACTCCGGTGGAACAGCGGGATTAACTTTCTTAATAGGCTTCGGCTCTTCATTCATAATGGAATACATCACGGCCTGTTCATAGTCACCTTCAAAAGGGTGTTCTCCGGCGAGCATCTCATACAGCATGACGCCCAGCGCCCAGATGTCGGTGCGGTGGTCGACCTCTGTTCCCTGTACTGCAAATCTGCAACACGTTGTTTTTTTAGCAAAGTTTTTTTATCTGAATAATTGGACAAGCCGGAACCTAAAAAGACAAAATGATTAAAGACAAAATAATTATTAATGATTTTGTCGTCAATTATTTTGTCTTATCAATTTCTTTGCATTTCGAGTAAGGATTTTATTGTTTAAGTACTAACCACAAGGACACAAAGTTTTTCGGTGACCTTCGGCGACTTCGGTGATTTTCGGTGGTCTAAAAATTTCTTTCCACCGAACAGTGCCGAAGGTCACCGAGACTCGCCGAATCGATTTTTTCTTCTGGTTGCGGCTCTGCGGCTCTGTGTTTGCTCTGGCGACATGTAGGCCACCGTGCCAAGCGTCGTTCCTTCTTTGGTAAGCATGGTTCTACCAGCCAGCTTTGCCAAGCCAAAATCAACAATCTTGA
>JBHIAC010000035.1:0-22896 GCA_046758365.1 bacterium | reverse complement strand
TTAAGATTACTGGTAAATACTTGACCATCTTAGAAAGGCAAGCCGATGGTTCTTGGAAGATTGCCCGCGATTGCTTCAACTATAACGCCCCTGTCCAGACAGAGAGTGATGAAACTCAGTAACAAATGATGTTCGAATAAGAATAAGAATTTTCTTTTTTAGGGAAGCAGAGATTTTCTGAAATTTTTAAGCTAGACTATAACACGTTTGCATAATTACTATTGGCAGCATCGCCGCGCTAGAGACATGGACGAAAACCCTTTATTTTAGAAAAATGCCCAATGTAAACCATTGTTTTTTAGTTCAAGAATTTAGCAAAATGGGACTTTCCGTCTACGCCCCTAGGAAATGGCGAGTTTAAATATGGTGAATAATATTTTGTATCCTGCTTTTATCGTTCCAGATAAAGTACCAGTGACCTTCGAAATTCCTATTCTTCTTCTGTAACTAACTGGAACCTCGGTTACCTTAAATTTTAATTTCGCGGCTTTGACCTGCATTTCCACCGTCCAACCATAATTGGGATCCTTCATATTCAGGGCCATAAGCTTCTCCCATTTAATAGCGCGAAAAGGGCCTAAGTCAGTATATCTATAACCAAAAAGCAGCTTAATTAAAAAAACAGAAAGGCGGTTTCCCCAAAGGGCCTGGGGCAATAATGCTCCAGGTTCTGAGTTACCTAAAATACGAGAACCAATTACAAGATCATAACTATCTTCAATTTTCTCTAAAAGTTCCGACATTTCTTCAGGATGATCACTGTAATCTGCATCCAAAAAAACAATTACATCGGGATTCAAGGATTTTGCATAATTTATTCCTGTCATACATGCTCTGCCATATCCTCTTTTCGTTTCTTTTAAAACCGTGGCCCCAGCCCTTCGTGCGTATTCTGACGTTTTGTCTGTGGAGTTGTTATCAATAACGACCACTTCAGAGACTATGTCTTTAGGGATGTCCCGCAGAACAAGTTCAATCGATTTTTCCTCATTCAATGCAGGGATAATTACTAAAACTTTCATTTAAGTTAAATTAATCATCAAAGAGTATTGTGCTACTGTTTTCGCCTTCATTGAATAACACATCAACCATGGAAAGCGCTGGTACAAATTCACCAAACTGTTGATGGTAAACCGGATATTTTAAGGAAAAAAAGGTTAGTTTAATTCCACTTTCTTTAAATAGACACTGGTCAAGATATTTTTTCCCTTCCTGATCAGTAAGATAAGAATCACAGCCTAATTTGTTTAACATTTTTATCAGCCGATGACTGCCTTTCCCAGTCACATTCAATTCAGAACTTAGATAAATTTTTGTAGAAATATTTAATGATTGAATGATAAACTCAATAATTTCCAGATTTAATTCCACTAATTTGCTCCAAGGTTTTTTATATAAATTTTCAAAAAATTCTGCGTATTTTTCAAAATAAGCGGCATACTTATAATTCACTAAAAGAGTTTTCCAGTGTTTTCGCCTCCAGTTTTGGAAAGTATCGATTTGAATTTGATTGATCAACTGTCCCATGCGACCTTTAGTGCGGACTGGCACAGCTAACCATGGTACCCCTTGTGAAGTTTTAATTTTAGTCCGGTTAATAAAATTATGTTTAGTGTACTGAATATCATCAGCTAAAACAAATACACCCGCTGTGGACATTTTATAAAAAAAGTCTACTAAAGGGAGATAGTTTGGTGAGTGAGCAGCTAAAATCATCTGTTAGATTATAAGAATTTGTGTGTGCTGATGCAAATAAGTTTTAATCTTTCCACTTGCATCGTCATTTACTGCTCGCTGCAGATTTTCAAGCTCATCTATATCATACCACTCTGGAAGCAAAGTGTAAGTTAATCCCAAATCTAAAGCTATTTCTAACGTTTTTTGCAAAACCGAAGATGAACTCCATTGAACATTTTCTAAAATATCCTGATGAATTTTCTTAATCCCAATTAAATAATATCCTCCATCTTCAGCAGGTCCCAATACCAAATCCGAAGCATCTAATCGTTTAAATGCGTCTTTAACAATTTGAACTGGAAGAGTTGGACTGTCGCTGCCCATAATTATAACCTTGTGAGAGCCTTGTTTTAAAACATAATTAAAGGCATTCAACATTCGCTTTCCTAAATCCTTGCCATGCTGTGGGAAATAGTCAAATTCAAGGGGAATCAACTTTTTGAGCTCATCCAATTGTTTTTCAGGCTCATAGGCGACGTAGATATTATCAGGGGCAGCATTTTGGGCTAACTCAAAAGTCTGGCTGATAAATAGTTGATATAAATCTGCCGCCAATCGATGACCCACTTGAACACCAAGCCGCGTTTTTACTTTACCGGGAGCAGGATATTTTACAAAAATGACAATAGAATTCATTTAGGAAAGGCAAGGGCTATTTTGAGATGCAATAACTTTTAAAGCTTTAGGCAAAATTGAACATTCCACCACGGAGCTTTCTAATACTGCTTCTCCATCAATATTGACTAAAGATGGATTTTTCCGTTCAATCACAACTGTTTGGGATTTATGGAATTCTGCGTCCTGAAAACTTTTAATTTTACCTTTAAACAGTTTCGGTAGAGTATAAATAAGTTGTAAAAATGTAAGACGATGAACAATGCAAATATCAAAAAGTCCATCATTTAGTTTTGCATCCGGAGCAATGATAGCGCCATTGCCATATTGCTGACCATTGGCAACAGCGATTACGAATGGGTTGATTTCTAAAATTTTACTATTAAAACTAATTTTTATCCTCTCAGGTCTATAAGCAAAAAACACTTTTGCTCCAAGATAAAAGTATGGAATAGGGCCTCGTCTGGGATACTCATCGAATCTTTTTCCTACTACTGCATCGAAGCCTACACCTGCAATGAGAAAAAAATAACGACTATTAGCCTTGCCAACATCGATTGAACAAAAATTATCTTGCGAAATCAGTTTGCAGGCTTGTTCTACATTTTGTGGAATATTTAAACTTCGGGCTAAACCATTTCCAGAGCCACAAGGAATAATTCCCATAGTAACATCCGTGTTAACCAACCCTGAACCGACCTCATTGATGGTTCCATCCCCTCCAATAGCGACAACTAAATCGGCATTATTATCCACAGCTTGTACTGCAAATTCGGTAGCTTGCCCGCGTCTTGTGGTTTTTTGTGTAGTAATTAGATAGCCATTGTCGGTAAAATATTCAGTTACGACTTTTAATATTTTCCCCTTATTCTTTTGTCCACCTGCTATTGGATTTAAAATTAAAGTGATGTTCTTGTGCATGGTATTAATTTTATTTATTTAAAATTAAAGATATTGAATATTTAAAATTTTGTCAATTCTTTTTTTTAAACCCCGATTCTGTTTTAGAAACAAAACAACTTTTGGATAATCCTCAAAAGTTATTTTTTGCCATTTTAACACAGAATCAGGACAAATTAAAAAACCCCGCAAGCCGAAACTTCGGGGTTTGAGTAACGGAAATTAAAGATAAAACTTCAATTTAATTCTTCATAAATATCTGCTCCTCTAAAAAAAACTCCCCAGGCAAACCAGTAAGCGTTGTATGACAAAGTCTTCTCCAATTTAGTTCCTACCAGAGGTCCATCAACAGCCTCCCCCAAAACATTCCAGGTTGATCCAGTTTCATTATCTTGGAAAGTAAACGGAAGAGTATTGATTTCTTCTACAAGTTTAAAAGTCAAAGTTGTTGCATTAACATTACGAAAATAAGAAACGACAAAATTGTCTTTTCCATCATCGATTACTAAAACAGGCGTACTAGCAATGGTATCATTAATGAGGCGTATATTTTGGGTACTATCAATAATATATACTTTAGTTTGGTAGTTATTGGGACCTTCGCCTAAAATAACGCCATGAATTCTTTGCTTCATGGGCAGCCGATTATCTGAAAAGCTAATAGAAAACAGAGGGGGTGAGTCGGGCAGATTATAACCAGGATAGGCCGAGCCGGGACGGTCGTAAGGACGCCTAAATCCTGTATTAGTTGATAAAATCACCGTATTAGGGTACAATTTCTTCCAGGAACCCCACGATGTTTCTTTGGAGGGATAGACTATTTGCTTTGTATTCCGCAATTCTCCCTGATCACACTGTAAGCGCATTTGCGGCCAATGACTATCCGTTTCTCGGTCAAACATTATGAGATTATTGTTAAAAAGCAAACCAGACACCCCGAATTTTAGTTTGAGTCCAGAATTATTTCCATCAAACGCGATGGCTGTTCCCGTTAAAGGACAGTAGCTGATAGTTATTGGATTATCTGTTGGAAAATCTTCATTTACCACTTCATGCCAATCAAGTATTGTATGCGGATAAGCTCTTGGTTGTCCATTAACCACAATTCCAACAACCAGGTCTTCATCGCTTAGATAATTAGCTTGGTCTGCTGGAATGGTTAGTGGATTGAACAGTGAAGGTATTCCATCTTTAGGTACCCCGCCAGAAATTATCTCATTTATTGGAATGTTCCAACCTGAATCAGGAACAGAATCACCAGGCGTAGTGTTAGCGGGCGCGGTATTATCTAAATTATTGCAGGAATATAACACTACTCCAGTTATACAAAAGAAAGCTATCAGGGAATATTTATTACTCATATTATCTCTCCTAGTTCTTAAATTTATTTAAAGTGAAAACATGTATGATAACCCAAATCCAAAAATTTGACCAGAGGGATAATTTTTTCCTGAAAGGCTGAATTTTACAGAAGCTTCGGCGGCCCAAGGAGCAAGAAACATCCAATATATTCCAGGTTCAAAATATAAAATATTTCTTTCTGAATCGATGAACTTAAGATGGGTACCTCTATTTGTGAACCTCTCTCCCCAGAAACCATCGAGTGCAGCTTTGATTAAAATATTTCTTCTAATATTATAACCAGCCTCCCCGCGGAAATAAAATTCATTACCAGGGTCCAAATCGGATGTTTCAATATCTGGTTCAAAACGAAACCGATATCCAATATCGACATTTACATAACCGGGTAATGGCCACAAAGAACGTCCGAACTGACCCTGAATCTCGAAATCCCACTGTCCATCTCCGATGGGCACAAATTCTGCATCTTTATTGAATAATCCAGTCGGTGCTTTGGCCGCAACTCCAATCGTAGATACGATTGGTTTAGAAATAAATCGATATCTAGCGCCAAATCTAATATCCCCTACACTGGAAGTTTTGGGACGTAATGGATTGGGATCATCTTTGAAAGAGATATCAAAAAATGGAATTTGCAAATCTAACTCTATCTGATCGGTTAATCCATAATTAATATCCCAATATACCGCGGTAACTCTGCTTTCGCCATTAAATGGGAATGGCACCTGTTGTCCTTTTCGACAATCGATTAAGGGACATGGTTGATTTCTTGAATAATATCGCTTATCTGTTTTTTGATAAAAAACGGATGACTTAATCCAAAGTTGGCCGCGCTTAAGAGTCCAAGCACCCGCATATACTGTTGGATTCAGTAAAGAAAAAAAACAATAAAAAAGTATAACTGATAAGATGCCTCTGAACATTTTTGAATATCTGATTAAAATTTTGTTAGAAATTTTACCATTTAAAACGATGAAACAATTTTTCATTATTCTATATTCCCAAAACAAAAAAACCTCGAAGTTTTATCACTCCGAGGTTCTTCATATTTGAGGATGTTAAATATTTATGAAGTAGGTGCAAAAAGATAGGAAGCTAAAAATCTTAAATTGTAAAGGACGTCCTAAATATTGAATTTAAGATTGCTAACTAAAAGCTAAAATTATCCTGTTTTTGCACCAACGTCATTTATTCATCAATTTGGACTAAAGTAATTCATAATTTTTAACATAAATGTATCGAGAATTTTTAAACAATGTTCCAGAAACACGGACTTTCTTTTTTAGAAATTTTTGATTGTGCAATAAATCGTGAGTTGTGTTTGTATGGATGAAACTCCAGATTGTCCCGTCCTTAATTTTTAACCCAGAACGATGAGTTGCCGGATCGTGAGTAGTCCTCTCTTGGTTCTGGGATAAGAATTCGCAATCTAAACAAATAATTTGACCTTGAAGTTCAGCTTCTTTTATAGCTTCTGCCAACATATTTTTACCATGAACAAATGGACCTGAAGGATTGCCTGCCATTTGATAAGTCGAATAAAAGGCGAAAAATGCAATTACGGCCAAAGCAAATGAAGCGGCGAAAGGACGATAAACAAAAAGAGAATGAACCAATTCCCAAAAACTGGGTCTATCCCCTTTTCTTAATAATTGGCGACGAATACGTCTATGCAGGTAATTGGGCGCCTTTAAATTTGGCATTCTTCCTTTTATTATTTCCTTTAATTTCTTTTCATTTAAATATTTTTTATTGCAATCTGGACACTCGTCTAAGTGAGCCTTAACCTCGTAATTCTTTGAAGAATTTAATTCACCATCAATATATCCTGTGATAAATTTAGTGAAATAATTGCAATCTTTTTTCATCGCGTATAAAACCTCCATTAAAATTTAATGCAAAATAAGAATGACGTTGGTGCAAAAATAGGACGATTTCAACTTTTAGGAAGTAGATTTCTATGCCATAGGATAAATATTCTATGAATGTATCCAACGTCCTTAACAACTTAAGATTTTAAGCTTCCTACCTTTGGGCACCTCCGTCAATAATGTTAATTTAATGTTTACTTCGTTTTATTTATAAAACCACCCCGGATAGCATATTCTTTTAAGTAAGTCTGAAGTTGTCGTCTTCCTCTTGATAGACGTGACATCACTGTTCCAATAGGGCATCCAACAATTTGTGCAATCTCTTTGTAAGAAAAGCCTTCCACATCGGCTAATATTACTACAATTCTAAATTCATCAGGCAATTGACCTAAAGCTGTCTTAATTTCATCATCAAAAATATCGTCCGTATTTAAATCATAAAAGTTTTCTATTATTTGAGGTTGATATTCTTTTTCACTTTCTATATAATTATATTCAATTTTATCAAAATCTACTTGAAGTGGCGCTCGTGTTTTTTTTCTATATTGATTAATATAGGTATTTGTTAATATTTTGAATATCCAAGCCTTGAAGTTCGTTCCCTTATTAAATTTATGAAAAAATCTAAAGGCACGCACATAAACATCTTGAACCAGATCTTCTGCATCAAGCTCATTTCTTGTCATTCTAAAGGCCGTGTTGTACAAAGAATCCATAAGTTCAAAGGACAGCTCTTGAAATTCTTTTTTTTTCTGCAAAATATAATTAATTTTTTCTTTGGAAGGCTCAAACATTGAACGTTTATTTAAAATTAATTTTCAAAAATTGTCAACACACTTTCACAATTAAATATTCCCGATTTTAAAGATCAGACTCATCTTTCCACCGAATGATTCGCCATTTACCATCTAATTCGCTTTTTCGGAAAGTAAATATGGCGGTTCCGGTTACAATAAAATTATATTCAGGACCAAAAAGATTTAAATTAAATCTGATAAATTTTTTTTCGAAATTTCCCTCTCTTTCGGAAAAAATGGTATTAAGCCAAATTAAATCAATTACATCAAACCCATGAAATAACCGTCCTGTCGTTTTCAAATCTTCATCTCGCCCCCAGGTTACAAACCCCCCTGAAGGCTGTAATTCAGGATCAAAGTATTCGAATATAAAGGACTCATCCAAAACATCGCTATAAAGCAGAGAATCTTTAAATATGTAAGCATTTCGAAAATTTTGAAGTACCTCATCTGGTGTTTTTTGATCAGCAATCACATTTGTTAAGTCCAATGATTTGTCTAACTCAGGAGCAAATGGATTGAAACACCCAGAAAGTATTAATAGCCAAAATTGAAAAAACAAATAACAAATGAGAGTGTTTTGAAAGGAACCCATTGGTGGAATTTGACTTTTTAAGAAGATATACAACAATACACACTAACTCATAAACACCAAGAATAAAAAAGCGGTGCTTAAACATCAAGCACCGCTTAATTTTAAAGTTTCAACCCATTTATTTAAGTCTAAAAATTACTGGAATGGCAACCCAAACCTTCACCGGTTTATCTCTTTGAAGGGCTGGTTTCCACTTTACACTTTTAATGGCACTTACCGCTGCTTCATCACAACCACTATGTCCAAGAGATTTTATAATTTTGGTTCTAATAACTTTCCCCTTTTCAGACACCAAAACTTGGACAATTACTCGACCTTCAATCCCAGCTTTACGAGCAATTTCAGGGTATTTCAAAGCTCTTTGGATTGCCGTAAATCCGCCAATTGGATATGGAGGTTCATCGTAAGGAACAAATATTATCGCATCGCCCTCATCTGGAGGTGGCGGGGGTGGTGGAATATCAGACAAATCGAGTTCCGTGGATTCAATCGTTAAGTCCTCAGGTACATCCTCACTTTCTGTGGGAATGGGAATCGAAGGCTTTGGTGGCGGGGGAGGTCGTTTAATTTGTTCAGTAGGTGGAATATCTGCCACTTCAATTTTGATGTCCGGCGATTCTGTTTCAGTCGCTTCTAATTTAATCACACGCAGTAACTGAAACAGGACTACCATAAAGACTAAAGCAATAATTAAACTGAGTTCAAATACCTCGCGGTATTTGAGTTTTAAATTGACTTGGGGATTTTTTTTCATGACACTACCCTCATAATGCTGGTTTAGCTGCATAATTAATATTTAATGCATCGGCATCTCTAAGCTCTTCATGAATATCTGTTACCACTCCCATTTTTGTTTCTTTATCTATTTTCATTGAAACTACCTTTAATGGATGCATAGGATCAATACGTTTTTGGTACATAATTTTGGATACATCACGTAGATTTACAAATTTATCGTCAATGGATATTTGACCATCTCGACTAACCCATAGATAGGCGACATCTCTTTTACCTTGAAGCTTTTCAATTTTTCTTGCATCGGGTAGTCTAATCGGCAATCCTGAAAACTCCTTAAAAACTGAGGAAACCATGAAAAATATTAATAGCAAAAACACTATATCAGGAAGAGAAGCTAAAGGGATGCCAGATTGAGCTTTTTGCTTACCTTCAAATTTCACTTCATATCTCTCCTTATTTTATTTTAAAGGCGTAAAATTAGATTCTGTTTATTTTTCCGGTTCAGCAATGGAGATCCGAGTTGCATTGGCGATTTTAAGTTCATCCAAGGTCTGAACAAACACATTGTACTTAGTCTCTCGATCAGTTTTCACAGAAACGATGAGTCTTGGGTTTTCTTCAAGTTTTTGACGGATGATTCGATTTATCTCGTGTACGGGAATTATTTCATTGTCTAAAAGGATTTCTCCCTGAGCATTAATCAAGAGATTTGTGATATTTTTAGTCCTCACTTCTGTCTCTTGACCTTTGGCTGGTAGAGTAAGTCCTATTCCCCGATCCACGTCAATAGTAGTAGTAACAAGAAAAAAGATCAACAGAAGGAATGCTATATCGGCCAATGAAGCCAAGGGTATTTCTGTAATCCGGGTTTTCTTCTTTTCGACTATCATAAATACGATCTCCTTGGAGCCATTAAATCAGACCCTTAAAAAAGTGTTAATTAAGTCTGTCAGTGCTTAATTCTTCAATTTGTCACTTACGGTTGATTTTGTAAAACTTGGCAAAATTGAATTAATTATTAAGCCGCCTTGGCACCTGCCTTTTCTCTTTCCATCTCGATGAGGGTGTCCACGAAATCAACAGAACTCTCCTCCATATCCACTATGAGCTTGTCTACTCTCGAGACGAAAAAATTATTAGCTGTTTGAATGATAATAGCTACCACCAGACCAAAAAGAGTTGTTAAAAGAGCAATTGAAATACCACCTGCCACAATGGACGGTGAAATATCATTGGCTTGTTCAATTGCTTTGAAGGCTTGAATCATTCCCCAAACCGTTCCAAGAAACCCTAACATTGGTGCGATGCTTACAATTGTAGAGAGCCAAACTAAGCCTTTTTCTAAAAAGGCCATTTCAATAGTACCGGCATTCATAATAGCTTTTTCAACATGCTCAATGCCTCGGTCGACTCTCAAAAGGCCGGCATGAAAGATGGAGGCTACAGGGCCACGTGTATTAGCGCATACCTCGGTTGCAGCAGGAACACCTCCTTCGCTTAAAGCTTTTTTAATGGTCATAAGAAATTTACGGGTATTAACTGAAGCCCGGGAGAGAGTCCACAAACGTTCTAAACTGATTGCAATTCCTAAAATTAGGCAGACCAAAATAGGCCACATGAAACCTCCACCATCATTGAACAGTTCCAAAAAATTCATTACTCTTTTTCCTCCCTTAGATTTTTGAAAAGTAAAAAATTAATAATGTTATTGATTTCTATTTAGATATGTTGCAGAATTATAAAGAATTTTTGATTAAAAGTCAACACTTTTTTTAATTTACAAATTCATAAATGCAAACATTTCTCTATCCATCCAATTTCAGTCCCGCAATTTTAGCAGCTTGTGAAAAGAATTTCACCGCTTCCTGAACCTTTTTATCGCCCATTACTTCAATCTGATGATATTCTCTTGAACTCCAGAGATGCCGAGCGATTTGACTTTTAATTCTTCTTTTGATAAATGCCAGATCTTTTTCAAATTCATTATTATCTATTTTAATTTTTTGTGATGTCGCCAGCCTTCTGAATTCTTTTAAAATTTGTTTACCAACACTAAAATTATTTCTGAATGCTATAAAATCTCTATCTAATTTTCGATGCTTGGTAGCATAGATAGATCCGTATTCGAAAAATAGTTGATTTCTAACTAATCTAAAAGTTGTCATAGTTAGGTTTTCTGATTTAACTGATATGTCTGGTGTTATACCTCCCCCTCCGTAAACCTTTCGCCCAGCGCTGGTTGTAAAAACTGGTTTATCAGAGGTACTGTCGCTGATTGCGTTAGGGTCGAAATCATCATATCCTTCAGAAATATAATCAGGCAAACCATTCTTATAAGAACGCTGGATTAGACGACCACTGGGTGTATAATAACGGGCAATAGTAACTCGAACGGCTGAACCATCTTTTAGTTGTACTTGGTTCTGGACAAGACCCTTCCCAAAACTTGTAACCCCGACGATTAAACCTCGATCCCAATCCTGAATAGCACCTGCCACAATCTCTGAAGCACTGGCTGAACCATGATTGATTAAAACAATTAAAGGAAATTTGGGAAGTGTTGCTTCCGTGGTTGAATAATAGTCTTCATTGGCACTTGGCAATCTTCCTCGCGTGTAGACTATTCGTTTACCCCCTTCTAAAAATTTATCGGCTATCTCAACAGCTTGTTCTAAATAACCACCAGAGTTTCCTCTTAAGTCTAAAATTAGACGAAACATTCCTTTCGATTCTAATGCACGTAAAGCTTTTTCGAATTCATCCTTTGTGGTTTTTGCAAATCTTCCTATTCTAATATATCCTGTTTTTTCATCGAGCATAAAAAAGGTTGTCACACTATAGATTGGAATCCTATCTCGCGTAATCGTCAAATCAAAAGGTTCTTCGAGGCCAGGGCGTTGTACGGTGATAGTAACTTTGGTGCCTTTGGGTCCCAAAAGTTTGTCCCTAATCCCTTGTTCGGTTATACCATAAGTAGAAACGCCTTCAATTTTAATTATCCGGTCTCCAGGGCGCAAACCCAACCGTTCGGAGGGAGAGTCAACAATTGGGGCCACAATGGTTGGAATTTTATTATGTACGATAAATTCAATACCAATCCCTTCAAATTCCCCTTCAAACTGTTCAGACACCTCTTCCATTCGATCTGCGGGTATATAAACAGAATGGGGGTCTAATTCTTCCAGCATTCCATTTATGGCTCCATCGACCAGCGTTTTGGGGTCTACGTCCTCAACATATAATTTTTTAACAGCCTGGATGACCTCCATGAACCTTTGAATCTGTTCATAAATATTCGCATTGGTTGCAGATAGATTAAACTTGACAGCTAATACAAGCAAAAGGATGGCTAAGATTGAAATTCCTGAGATACTTTTTCTGAACTTTTTCATGATTTTACCCTATATTTCTTTAATGCTTAAAACTATGGCATTTTCCCATATAGTTTCTGGTTCTAATTGAATTCTCCAATTTGGAAATACCACTGAACTTTGATAAACACGCTCAAAACCACCTTCAGACTGAGAGATGGTTTCAATTGGAAACCTCCAAATTTTTGCTGCTTTTTCTAAATTAATTGAAATACTCAACCTCAACCATTCGTCCATTAACAGCACCTCTTTCGATTCCATAACTTCACCTATGCTCCGCAGTCGAGAATCTTCCAAGGTATGACCTGGAAAAACGAAATATCGATCTTCAGCATCTCCGGCTAGAAGTGCAAAATCCAATTCAGTCCCAAACCAAAATGTACGTAATTTGTTTTCCAAATTTTTTATTTTGTATGTAACTTTCAATTCTGCATTTAAGTTAAGTAAGGAAATCTTTTTTTCAAGATATATAGGCACGGACTCTCCTTTAATCCAAACGTGTCCGTGCCGCCATAATCGAAAAGCCAAACCCTTATCTGTTTTATCTAGTTTAAATTTATATGGTGTATTTACAAAATCCCCGATTTCTTCGTAACCACATTGAGCGAATTTTTCAAGAGTAGTGTTTTCCCCTAAAAAATGATCTAAAAACGAGCTTCTCCGGTACCAATCGTAGAACAATAAATTTTCGAGGCCTTCTTCTTTGACTAAAACTAAATCATGAATAGTGGCTACTTGTTCTTCTGTTTCATTATGTTTTTGTTTCATTGCTTTGAGCTTTTTGTGATAACTTTCCTCCCGTCTTGTCATAGTATCCAGTAGGTTAATTGCTTTAGGCTTAAAATCCAATTCAAATAAACACCCCCCAGATTCAGGCGCATAATAGAGATTTATGGTCTTATTGGATAATACCACCTCATGCAATCCATCTCCATCATAATCAAAAATTTGATAATCAATCCAGCCGTTTTCATATTCGTCAGACGCTCTTTCCAATTTGTCTAAGATTCTTTCAGCTTGAATAAATTCTCGATACGTGGCGTACCGTAAATGATTTAAATAGACTCCACCAAATACCCCGTGCCAGTAAGGACAATTACACTGTCCTGCCCAGAGATGATCTTGCGCCTTTTTATAGTTATCGTCTGAACCTTTGATTTTTTCAAGCTTTGCCAGCCGATTGCTGATGTTAAGCATTTTTTTGTGCATGTTGTTGGCTTCCGGGTATTTGGCTATAAAATTTCGCCAAAAGCCCCCACGTACAAACATTTTATATTTGTCATGAAGACCGCACTGTTTCAGAGCCTCTTCGAATTTCTCGTAATTATGAATAGCTTTAGTTGGCATGGCCCATTCCATCATTTCTCGATAGGAAGCCGTGGGCAGGTAAATGCGCCCTAAAGGTTTAATTTTTTCTAATACTTCAGAAAAATGAATGATATTTATCCAGTCTATATTTGCTTCTAATGCCTGAAAAAAATCCTCTATCCACCTGTTCTGGTAGCAGTGTTCATAAGTGCCTGGCCAGATTCCAAACTTTTCACCGTCATCGGCATAAACAACCAAATTATCTTCGTGTTCCG
Organism: bacterium; assembly: GCA_046758365.1. Lineage (GTDB taxonomy): Bacteria > Zhuqueibacterota > Zhuqueibacteria > Oceanimicrobiales > Oceanimicrobiaceae > JBHIAC01. The sequence goes on along the minus strand of JBHIAC010000035.1, from coordinate 9,327 downwards.
CAGCTATGGAACGCAGATATTCAATAGTCTTCTCTGGCGGCTCAAACGGAATGGCATATCTGAGTGTTTCACTGCTCGCAAAGAGGAAAACCGTGGCTCCCTCTTCTTCTGTAATATAAAATCCAAGTAAATCTTCTTCTTGAAGTCCCGCATATTTAAAATGAGAGTCGTCAATGACTAAATATTTTACTCCGGCCTCGCAACAAGGTTTCGGCAGATGAGGCTCCCAGATTCTTTCAGCAAGCCACATGCCTTTTGGATCGTAACCCGTATTTTCCTGTACAAATTTTGTAAGCTTTCTTATCTGCCCTATTTTATCTCGGTACGGAATAACTGACATAATCGGCTCATAAAATCCTCCCGTCATCATTTCTATTTGGCCGGATTGAACCAACTGTTTGAGTCTTGGAATAAAATCGGGTTTATGGTCTTTAATCCATTGAAACAGAATTCCGGTGTAATGCTGAGACAGGCGAATTTTTGGATGTTTTTCTAAAAGATCAAGAAAGGGCAGATAGGCTTTTTGATAAGCTTCCTCAAAAATATAATCAAAATTGCCGACAGGTTGATGATTGTGAATGCCAAAGGCGATATTTATTTTTTTCAACTTTTTACCTTACTTCGTAACGATTTAGTTTAGTGAATGGTCTTTGACTATCACGGGTGTATTGAAATTCTATGTCCTAATAGAAGTTGGATTACCATCCTACGCCTTTAAAGTTGAAATTATCTGTTTTTGCATAAAAAAGATACAATATTTTTAACCCGCTGTCAAGATATTTTTGGCTAATCCAACTGAAAAATTGGGATAAAAAGGTGATATTTCCAGTATTATCAATCAAATTTTTGTTTTTTTGCATGAAATTTTATTACTAACCTGAATTGAGTGATTCTGCCTAAAATTGTTTCTGAAACGTGTTTAGGCGTAGAGAACGTTGGGTTTCCACACTTTAGCGTGAGTTATTTACGCCTGCCACTGCAAGCTAAAGCTTGAACACCAAACCTCCCCCAGGCTTTTATCAGTTGGGTTTCATTAGAATTTGTAATTCTTGTCTTAATATTACATGCAGGTTCGACGCGCCATAGCATATCCTATTATTCATTATTATAAATCCAAACCAAAGGAAAATCTGTGGGTATCCCCCAGATTAGAGTTAAACGGTGTCAATCCGTATTCTAAATGATAACGGCTGATATTAATGCCAAAGCCCCCGCCTAAGCCCTTTTCATCAAAACCGGTTTGATAGCCAAATCTAAGAGCTAATTGCTCTTTTAATTGAATTTCAGCCCCGAAATTCCCTCGAAATTCGGTTTCAAAAACCTTTACTCCATCTACTGCTAATAGTATTCCTCCTCCTATAGATTCTACTTCAACAAGATAAGCCACACCCACTCGAAGGGTCTTAGGCAAATCTATGGATTCCCCGAGAAGTTTTCCCATAGAGCCCAAATTTTGTACTGCCAGAGCTATTCTTAGATTATTTTCAAATGGCTTGTAATTAACGCCAAAGTCAAACGCAAATCCGGCTGCACTTTCAATGAATATTTTTTCATACAAATACTTAACTGTTATACCGCCCTTGATTGCAGAATTAAAGGAATGACCGTAAGAGACTCCAAAAGCAATGTCATGGGCCTCTACTGTACCTAAAGGCTCAGCAGAAGGATTTACCCTTCGCTGAATTCCCCCTACATTATTTGAATAAAAACTTAATCCTATTGCCCCTCGAAAGATAGGAAAAACAAAAGCTAAAAAATCGTTCGAAATATCCTGAATCCATTCTGTGTGGGTAAAAGCTAATTGGGGACGGCTGATAAAGGCTAAACCAGCCGGATTCCAATATGTTGCTGTAGCCTCATCTGCCACAGCAGAATAAGCTTCACCTAAACCGCTGGCACGCCCACCAACCCCCAATTTAAGAAAAGCCAGCCCCGTTGGACTACCTTGTCTTCCCTGTCCAAAACAAAGATTTACTGAAATTAATATAAAATAAAAAGATAATACCGACGTTTTTAATATTACCAATTCATCCTCCTTAAAATTAAAACCCTAAAACTGCAATACCCAAGTAAAAATGTGCTCCTCATCTGGTCGATTTCCAGCAGAGGTAAAAGCATAATTCAATTGGGCCATTTTTCCAAAAAGGTCAAAATGATACCCGCCGCCAGCAGTTAATGCGCCATCATCAAATCCACCGCGAAGAACAATGACTTCTTTATAAACGCCCTCAGCGCCCAAGTGAATTCGGCTGTTTAACTCTTTGCTGTCCTCGTAATCAAAGGCCAAAGTTAACTCTGGTATTTTTGGCACAACAAAAGCCACACCAGTTCGTACGACTTTAGGAAATTTATTTATTGTTTGCGACCCATCTTCACCGTAAATTTTATCGGTGTTCCAAGTATATTTAGAATTTAAATCTTTTACGGCAATGCCAAAAGTTACCCATTGATTAGGAGAAAAAAGTGCGCCAAAATCAAATCCAACGCCAGTCGCCGAAACCGTCTCACTGTTAATGCCTACGTCTGGAAAGCGATTCCATAAAACTTTCACCGACAACCCCAAAGAAAAAACTTTTGCAGGCTTTAAGGCAAAGGAAAAGATAAAGGCATTTTCGGAATTTGACAGATCGCCAACAGGACGCCCGTCGGAATCACGGCCATCAATATCCCCGACCCCAGCATGAATCCAGGAAAGGGCAAATCCCCCATCTATTGTTTTATTTCCACTTTTATCTACTTTTGGATGAATTGGTACACCAAAACCCAAATAAGTGAATTGTCTATCCAGAGACAGAAATCTGAAAGAGGTAATTAACTCTTTATTTTCAAGTAAGGGCAAACCGGCGGGATTGTAATAACTGGCTTCAATCCCTTTGGCTAATGCAGTATAGGCATCTCCCATGGCTTTGGCTCTCGCGCCAATTCCCATTCGCAGAAACGCACCAGCCGCACCACCTTGAGCAAATAGGGAGGCCGTAAAACCAAACGCCAAAACAAGCCATAAAAAAATTGACAAGACTATTTTTATATAGAATTCACAAAATTTCACTTCATTTTTCAAAATGCTTCTCCCTAGGTAATCTAATTTAACACAATCACCTTACCCCAAAAACTGCCCTCGCCTTCCAAATCGAGACGGTAAAAATACACTCCATTATCTACCTGCACTCCTCTTGAATCTCTGCCATCCCATATTTCATAAAAATCACCGTTTGCAGGACGTGGTTTATTTTTAACAACGATAGTTACAAGTTGCATGGCAAAATCGTAGATTTTTAAAGTAATCCGTGTTGCACGAGTTGTATTATATTGAATTCGAACATGCCCAATCCCGCCTAATACATTATGGACGTTGGGAGAAAATGGGTTGGGATAAGCATAGGTTCTGGGGCTGCCTTCTCGGCCGGTTGGTTCAAAGGTTTGGAAAATATCCCAACTTAAACCATTATCAGAAGTTTTCGCCAATCCATCAGCCGTTCCTGCCCAAACCGTGGGGCCTGCACCTACCCCGACTGCAAAAAATTCATTGGTCAATATACGTCTTGAGCCCATAGCGTTTATAATTTCTGGAAATAGCGCCCAGGTTTCTCCTCCATCTATGGATTTATAAAGTCCATTATCTGTAACCACATAAACAACAGAATCATCAAAGGCGAAATTGTGTGCAAATTCCCCACGCAGGGCTGTACGCCAGGTAAACCCCTGATCTGCACTCCAGGATACACCTCGGAATTCAGTGGTATCTTCGGATTCAACAGTTGTCTCAACCGTAGCAGCCCAGATAATTTCTTCACCACGAAATCTCTGATTTGCAAGCGCCACGACAAAATTCCCAGATATAGGTTCGGCCTGATTCGCATGATTAAAATTGGTCCAGATAGTTCCACCATCGGTTGATCTGTTTACGCCACCAGCAGTACCGACCCAGAGTATACTATCTACTGTAATAACGGAAAAAGCTCGATGGTTTAATCTATTCAATGGATCAAAAAAAAAGGAATCTGGAGTAACCAACTCCCAGGATTGGCCAAAATTGTCAGACTTTCTTAACCCTCCACCAAAGCTTGCAATCCAGACTTCGGTGCCCCGCAAAGCGATGTCAAAGGCAATATTTTGCACATTGGTAACGCCAGGCTGCGGCACAAAAATCCAATTATTACCACCATTTAAAGAATAGGCCAAACCGCCTCCGGCTTGCAGAGTTCCAAATTCTGTTGTAGTATCAAATCCGGTAGCCACCCAGATAACCTCATCAGAAACAACCAAACCTGAAACGCCTCCCTGGCCTATCCCCTGATCTGTCCCAAATGAATCAAAAGACAGCCCTTCGTCTGAAGTTCTGCTTAAGCCAGCGCCAGTCCCAAACCAGATCGTACCACCGTGCACAACAATATCCGTGACTGTATTGCTGGCTAAGCCTTGCGTAGGCTGAGCATTCATCCGGTAAGAGGATTTATTTAAAATTTGTGCTAAGGAAATTTTGTATAAAATAAAAATTGATAAAATTAAGTTAATAAAAAATTTAAATAAGATTTTCATGTTCTATTTATTCGATTACAGTTAAAATATGTTCGATGGTATTACTGAGGAGGTTTGATTTATCTTTGGCCTGAAAAATAAATTTAAAGTCTCCTGGGATTACGTTTTCAGATGGTAAATTAATGATGATACTATAAGTTCCATCCCCAGCCACTTCATCCCCTGTTACATCAGTATCGCCATTATCTGACAATTCAAATGGGCTGTTCTCAGCTTCAGTACTATCAGGTTTAAAGCTTCTAAATCGTACAAAATCAATATCAGAAAGTCCCTGGGGATCCATAACATCGATGGTCATGAGTATTTTTGTCACCTGAGTTGGATTGATTTTTACAGTATCAGGAGCTACCAAGTTTGAAATAACAGGTGCTCTGGGTCTAATAAATATTCCTCGAATGGATACAACTTCTGCCCGGCTCTTATTTCCAGCTTTATCTTCGGCTTGAAAACGAATAAAATAATCAGACGCTTGTTTAAATAATTCCGAACTTAAAGTAGCAGAATAAACTCCATCATCAGAGGTTTCATCCCCTGAGTCGCCATTATCAAAAAGGGTGTCTATTTTTGTCGGATTTGGGTGAGCCGGCGGGAAAAATTGATACAAAACATTTTGAATATCAGAAAGACCCTCTGCATCAGCTACTTCAACAGAAACTATAAATTCAAATGTTGAATCGATGGCAATAGTCTGGGGAACAATTGTATTGATTAATTCAGGGGGCAAGTTTTCTCTACCTGACAGGACATTTATGGTCGCACTCAAAATATTACTCCTATTTCCGCTACGGTCTTTTGCAAAAATTTCGAGAGCAAAATTTCCAGTATCATTTTGCGCAAAACTTCCATCAATTTTGGTTACAAAAATCCCGTCCTTTGGAATTATATCCCCTTGGGTTCCATCATCAACTAAATCATCGGCGGTGACAGGAGAACTTGACCCAACTTTAGAAATTTCATAACGCACCTCATCGATATCTTCCAGGCCTTGAGGATCCTCAACTTTGATTGAAATCACATGTTTCGTAGGCGATAAATTATAAATTATGGTAGGAGCCATTAAATTTGAAATTTGTGGTGCAAACTTTTGCAGAGGTTGCGTAGGATTATTTTCGGAACAATTTAAAAAAAATAATAATATTAAAATAAAGTGAGCGCAAAGAACCTTTCTGAAATTCTTACTCTTGAGTTTAATCATCCTTGTTAAAACCACCAATTAAAATTTACACTAAAGTTATCAATTCCACAGGGTTTCCCAACGATTGGCTAACTCAATCAAATTCTTGGCAAAAAAATCCGCGCCATTTAAACGGCTCTCATCCAATGTTGTTGTTAGCGCCACAACTGTCATGCCCGCATTTTTAGCCGCCTGAATGCCCAATGGCGCATTTTCAATGACCAGGCATTGGCTGGGTTCAACATTTAATTCACGAGCCGCTTTCAAATAAGCTTCAGGACTTGGTTTGCCTTCTTTAATATCGTCACCGGTAACGACACTATCAAATTGCGCAATGAATTGAGGATGTAAAACTTTTTCAACATTTAACCGAATCGACCCAGTAACCAATCCTATGAACATGCCTTGCTTTTTTATATTATCAATGATTGTTTCAGCGCCGTTTTCTAATTTTGCCTTTGTGATTTCTCGATAAATTTGCTGTTTCTTTTTAACTAATCTCATTATTTCATCATTAGAAATATTAAAATTCCAATCTTTAAATATTTTACGGGCTACCTCAACTGAACGACTTCCTTCCGTCAAGAGTACATCATTGGGTTTTACTTCAATTTTAAAATCACTAAAAACTTTCTGCCAGGCCCTGACGTGAAATGGCAGGCTGTTAACCAAAACCCCATCATAATCAAAAAGCACCGCTTTAATCAATTCATCTCCTCCAGAACCACAAAGGCAAGTTATTCCATAGTGTTTATTGGAAAATCCTGTGAATTCTGATTGACCTCGAAATGAAAATATTTTATTATACTGGTACGAATAACCTTAGTTTCCCAGATAGCTGTTAAAGAATTTTTAGAAAATAGCCAAGCATTAAAGCCCAATTTTAAAACAAAACAATATATGACATTTCCAATGCTTTTTCAAGATTTATTTTTTGTAATTCAGGGGATAACGGCTGTATTTCCTAACTGGTAAAGATTCCAATTGAGTATGATCGAAGAAAGATAATTTGGGATCCCCAGAAGAATGGTTGGCACAGTCACGTAGTATTTTTGACCTACTACTTCGACATCCCTTCCTGTATGTTTCCTCTCAGTGCCTCAAGAAAAGTCAACAGTGCTTCTTTCTCTTCGGCCGTGAGGTGCAAAGGATGCAGCTCTGGGTCCAGATAAGGGTTAGGGTTGCCGCCACGGTTGTACAACTCAATCACCTCTTCGAGGGATGCCAGGCTGCTGTTGTGCATGGAGGGGGCTGTCTTTGCGACCTCATGCAAAGTCGGGGTTTTGAAGGCGCCGCGGTCTCCCACCTCACCGGTCCTCACCAAACAGCCTAAGTCAAGCAACTTTATGAGATTGTCTTCTTGCGACAGGTAGGTGGAGGTAGAGTCCAAGGGGAATCTAAGGAGGCTGCGGCATCCATGAAGTTTGGGTCGCCTCTAAAACATGCTGCAACACCACTGCATCACCATTCCAGGCATGACAGCTTCATCTTGGGATTTCGACGGCCAATTTAAGACTTACCAGCCAATCAGTCGAACTTGGCTTTGGTATGTCAGGGGCGAAACGAACGAGTCGTCCCGCCCTCTTAACACTACTCTTACTTCTCAACTTTTAATTCCGGCAGAAAGTTCTCCATCAGCCAAAGCTCGTGCTCACCCCCCTCCCACTGCGTGAATGCTATCTTTTTGCCATCAGGAGACCAGCCGATTTTGGATGCCTCTGCACTCATACCTGTTTTAACCTCTACAGGCTCTCCTCCATCAGGAGCAACAATCCAAATTTTTCCTTCGCAAGTATAAGCAAACTTCTTGCCGTCAGGTGACCAGGCCAGTTCAGCATGGTTGGATAATTTATCCACGTGGACAATGACTCTAGGTTCTCCGCCCGCTACAGGTATAACTTTAATAGTTTTGTCCTTAGAAAAATAGGCAATCAATTTTCCGTCGGGAGACCAGTCTATGCATGACCAGAAAACCTTATCTGATTCAGATGTGATCTGCCTGACTTCTCCGCCTTCTGCAGAAACGATACAAATGTTCATTATGTAGGTTTTATCTTTTGCAGGATCAGAATAGCGTATAAAAGCTACCCGCTTCCCATCAGGGGACCAACAAGGGAAGCGATCCTGACCAGGACTTTTTGTAATCTTTACCGGCTCTCCCCCTTCCGCTGGCACAGTATAGATATCAACTTCGTAGCTTGTTATATTACCCTTTGTAACTCTTACAGCTCCAGAAAAAACAATCTTTTTCCCGTCCGGGGAAATATCGTTTCCACCTCCTGGTGCAGATTCAAAAACCCCTCTATCTGCGTGGAGGACGATGGCAACTTCACCTCCTCCAGCAGGAACTGAGGCGATATTGGGGCCGTCCCTAAAGTATATTCTTTTCCCGTCAGGCGACCACCTCGGGTGATCCGGCCAGCCTGCTGGGGAAATCTGAACTGCCTTGCCACCAGATGCAGGTACTGTGTAAACTGCATTATGCTCGGGGTTCATTAACTGGAGTCCAATCTTGTTATCAGGTGTCCAGCCGGCAACCATATGAAGTGTCTCAAGTGGAAGTTCTATTTTTGCAGGAGGCGCCAAGGGCTTCCCGTTCTCTGCTACAGGAACAATCCACAGCTCTTTACTCGCAGCATCACGCTCAGGCTCAAAATTAAAGGCAATCATCTTGCCGTCAGGCGACCAGACAGGACCTCTTGCTCGCCCGGAGGGACAATCGCTAACTTGAACAGGACTTCCTCCTGAAGCAGGCATCACCCATACGTCCGTCTGAGTTTTCCCAGGTTCTGAAAGATATCGTTTTACATAAGCAATCTTTTTTCCATCAGGAGAGAAAGCAGGCTGAAAGGACATGGCCTCAGTCAGTTTCTTGGCAACTCCTCCCTCCACAGGAATTGTATAAATGTAACTTTTTTGAGCAAAAATATTATTTTTTTTGCCTTTGCTTTGTTCTTCCTCCTCGCGCGAAGAAAAAGCCAGCACTTTCCCATCGGGTGATAAGCTAAGACGAAAATCATAGTTCCACCCCTTACGATCAATGTCAGTAAGGACTTTCTTTGGCTCACCACCTGAAGAGGGGATTATATATATTTCCATTTTCTCATTTTCTAGTGCATTAAAAGCGATCCACTTTCCGTCAGCAGATAAGGCAAGCGTTCCACACCTATCGTGGGCTCGCATTGTTTCAGTCGCTTCTGTCAACCTAACAGGTGTGCCGGCAATATCAGGATCCACCTTGCCCTGGATAGGAACACTCCAGATACAACCTTCAGAGGCAAAGACTAGATTTTTACCATCAGGGGACAGCACTCCACTTCCTGGATTGGCAGGAATCCGAATCTTTCGGAAGGTGGGTTTGTGAGGAATTTTTTCCAATGCTTTGGAAAGGGCAGCAATCCTTTCTTTGGCAACGGCTACTTCTTCCTGCTGCTCAGGATAGTTATCCACTACTTTCTGAAAAGCTTTTTGTGCTTCTTGCAACCCTGATTTCTCATAGCAGAGACCAATATAGAGTTGAGATTTGGCCGCATATTCTCTTTCATCCGGATATTTCTCAATGATCTCTGTAAAGAGCTTAATAGCTCCTTTCAGGTTCCCTTTTGTTTCCATGG
>JBHIAC010000034.1:0-22965 GCA_046758365.1 bacterium | reverse complement strand
TCCCTGACGTTGATCTCTTTTAAAATATTCTCTTCGCCGCCACGAAAATGTACAATCGCGTCATAGAACAGATTGACCTCTAGAAACACGCCCCATTCATCTAAAAGGCTCTTAAACATTCGCTTGAGCCAAATGCTGCCTTCATCAAGCTCTCGCCATTGTTCTTCATCAACTGTGAAATCATAACGCTTCTCTTGTGTTATATTTGTCGATACAAAGCGATGTTGAACCGACGATGGCCGCATATTGATAAGCTTGGCATGATTCAGTCCGCTTAACATGAGATAGTTAATCGTTTGCTTTTCATGTTCGCCAATGAGAATGTGTGTCGTTTTTAGCTCATAGATGGCGTTATTGATCAACAGATCGATTTTGTAAATCTTGATGAAATCCTCGTAGGACACATGTATCGGAACCTCGGTAGCAACATTCTCGAATCCGGCCTTTTGACAACGATAAGCAAGTTCGTTTTGGTAAATCTTCTCGTTCCAAAACCTCCCTAAGTCTCGGTGAATTGAGAAAACGATCCCCATCACTTCATAATCAAGCGAATGAAAATTATCATAGGAGATTGGTTTAGTCTGAACACCAAGCTTAATAGGCATTTCTTCCACACCGCATTTTGAGATTCACCCCGTGAGATAATGTTGAGACACGTTCCAAACTGGTTTGTCTCTCTTTATCTCACGGGGTGAATTGTTTTGCCCTAAATAGTTTTGCCTTCCAATATGTACCTGAATAGTTACAGTTATTCTTTCTTACCCCTAAATCGCTTTACCCGCTGCTCGTTGCATGGAGCGTTTCCACCAAGTTACCAGGAATCGACTAATAATAAAAATAATGACCCAAAGAACCATCATATAGGAAAGCGCTTTCCCCATGTTGTACCAACGAAAAGATTCATAATAGGCATTTAGCTGTATGAGCATGGTCGAGTGAGACCCCTTCGTGGTTGCATAAATAACATCGAACATTTTGAGCGAATCCATCGTTCGAAACAAAATAGTCAGAATTAAAAATGGCTTTAACATGGGCAATGTCAAACGACGGAAATTGAAAAAGGCGGAAGCACCATCTACCTGTGACGACTCGAACGGTTCTTTTGGTAGAGCCTGTAATCCAGCAAGGAGAATAATCGCACAAAAGGGTGTATAGATCCACGCATCAATCAAAACAATGGAAAGAAGCGAGTAGATATTGGCCAGCCAAGCCACGGGCGTCGATCCGATCAACACCAAAAAGTAGTTCAGGATCCCATTTTCTGCCATAATAATTTTCCACATCAGCGCAGCTACTACTGGCGGCATCATCAGGGGAATAATTAAAATAAATCGGAAAAGGCGGATACCCTTTACTTCTTGATTGAGCAACATGGCTAAACCGAGGCCCAGCGGCACCTCTACCAAAATAGTAAGGGTTGCATACGTGATAGTAAGCGATAAAGAGCGCCAAAAATTGAACTCTTTAATTAGATCTAGATAGTTGGTTATACCAATAAAATGGCGCACAGGAGAAACCAGACGATAATCTGTCAAACTGTAATAGACTGCCAGAAAAAATGGGTAAAGGATGCCAATCGTCAATATCAGCGCCGGCAGTACAATGAGATAAGGTAGAAAGCGATGCTGCCAGGGCCATTTCCTGAGTTCTGTATGGGTTTGAGCAACCATAGCAGGTTTAATATCTTCAACGTTTCCCTTATGCGACCAACGCTTTCGTTGACCGATCTAACTTTTTTTCTGTTTGAGGTTTAATAGGTTCGACTGAACTGATCCTTTGTTGATCTGAGTTCATTCATTGTGTTCATAATAGCCTTCACCCTTTTCATACTTCTCGTGTCTTATGTTTTCCAAAGGGTCAACCTTGTCAGGCCAGGATTGCACACCATTCACAAGTTCCTGTGCTTTCAGTTCAAAGGGCTGCCATACGTTTCGACCGACATCATCTTTTAGCTGAAAAATCAACTTAGCAGAATCGTCAAAAATGAAATCGATGATGCCGAAGTTGGAGCTGACAAAGTAAACCGGGCGAATTCTTCTTTCCGGGCGGCGAGCAATCCAGGAATCCGCCGGTGGTTGGGCTAACGGTGAGCTGACCAGTTCGTAGAAATCATAGCCGCCGTGTGCCGACCAGGGTATCACGTTTAATTCGCCGACATGTGTATCGCCAGAAAGCAGCACCACCCCGGTAATATTATTGTCCCTTATGAAATCAAAAATGGCATTTCTTTCATATAAAAATGAGGCCCAGGAATCCCCGCCAGGCCCTTTTGCAGTGCTCCACCCGCTGCCGGAAATGAGCACCTTAAATATGGCTCGGCTGTTTTTCAATTCAGATTTTAACCAGAGCAACTGTGGCTTGCCAAGCATGGTTTTCCCAGTACTGTCGGCTTGTCTATTCGGATCGCGGTGATATCTGACATCCAGAAAGAAAAAGTCCACCGCGCCATAAGAATAGCGAAAGAACACCGCGGGAACCTCCGGCAAGCCATAGCTGGGATTGGCCCAATATTGTTTAAACACCTGTAATGCCTCCTCCTTGACAGGATTAGTAACGTCATGATCATTCAAGCCGAAATCATGGTCGTCCCAAATCGCCAATTGGGGAATGGTTCGAAGCAGTGGCTGGAGAGACTGTACATCTCTTTGCCGCCGATACTCTTCCCGCAAGATGTCGGGGTCCAAAGCATCGCCATAAATATTGTCACCCAACCAAAAGAACAAATCCGGTGCTGTCAGCGCAACCGCCCGCCAGATCGGCTGTGTGCGGTCGTATTGATAGCGGGCACACGAACCAATGGCGATACGAAAATTGGTTTTTGCCCTAGGTAAGGGTGCGGTTTTGAATTCAAAAGGAGAATATCTCCCTAGATACTTATCATCAACTCCGTTGACTTTAATTTTGTAAAAATAGCGTGTTTCAGGTACAAGTCCTTTTACCGGAATCACCGCCACATAATCATTAGATTTTTCAGTCCTCATCGGCTCGGTTTCTTGTGAGTTTTGTAAATTGCGATCAGTGCCATAGACAATGGAAACCGGAAACGGTCCGGAGGTGCGCACCCAAATCTTAATGGAGTTTTCAGTCACCGCACCGAGCATCGACCCCTGCATCAATCGCGGGTACCCTTGGTCGCTTTGCGACAATATGGGTTCTTCGCTAAATAGCAGAATAAACAAACCAATGGAAGTGAAAACTAAACGGCTTTTCTTAAAATTTACCATTTTCACTCCTTCCTACATGATTCAATATTTATTATGACCAGTACTTCAAGGCATTCCGACAGAGGTCGGGTGAAAAGAATTTGTTCCTAATTGTCACAAGAACCTAAATCTTAAGAACGTTAATTCTCTTTTATTCTTGCTCTTGCGACGGTTCGACGAATATCCTCAGCCGCCGCATCCAAAGCTTTTTGGGCATCTTTGCCACTCCATATTTCTTGTAGTGCTCGCGCCCAGCGATCCCCGACTGCTGGGATCTCTGGCTGTGGCGTCCAGCATACTTGAACATGATTTTGCAAGTTTTCTTCAACAATTTGTCGATAATTTCCCCATTGATTGACAATATCTGTTACCATCTGGTTATTCCAGACCGATTTACGGGGTGGATTCCAATTTCCTTTAAGGGTGGCCGATAAGAGTTGCTCTTTAGAAGTTGCCCATTGTATAAAGAGCCAACTGGCCATTTTATGACGGCTTTGCCGGCTGATGGATAAAGCCCAAGTCCAGATGTTAGAACGTATCATTCCGTCCGAACCGGCAGGTGGGAGAGCATAACCCACTTTGCCAGCCACACGAGATTTTTCTGGTTTCTCATAACTCGAGGCAAAAAAATCTGCATCGAGAATCATGCCATAACGGCCTGATTCAAACTGCTCTTTTGCATCGTACCAAGTATTACTCGTCCAAGTTAATGGGCCGCACGCTTTGATAGTCTCGACCCAAAGTTTCGTGAACTCGACCGCTTCTGAAGTGTTAATCATAGGGTTCATTTTAGCATCAAAATCGCGACATCCATAGGAGGCAAATCCACTAATAAAGCCTGTTGAAATGGTCGGCCAGGTACCTAAACCCCGTGAGGTAATACCAAACATCTGACGACCCTTGATTTTCTGAGTCATTGCTCTGGCAAAGTCATAAAACTCTTGATAGGTTTTTGGTGGATTGAAATGCAGTTCTTCAGCCCAATCTTTGCGATAGGCCAGAATATAGGTCTCCACCTGCACAGGAATAGACCATTGGTTGCCCAGGCCATAGTTCTGATAGCCTGGTTTTCCATTCCATCGATTTGCCTTAAGTAATGCACGGAAAAAATCATCCAAATCATACGCCTCATTCGTCAAAGAAGGATTGGTTAAATAATCATCGAGCGGCTCCAACCAATCAGCCCTTACATAAGACCAAGTTGTATAAGGGCCCGTCATCAAGACATCGATAGAGCCTACGCCACTGGAAAGTTCAATAATGATTTTCTCCCGGTATTCCTCTTCCGATAGAATGTTATAATCTACCTGAATGCCGGTCAATTCTGTGAATTCACCCAGCATAGGCAGGAGTGACTCAGAGAATGGATGTTTATTCAGGTGCAATCTGATAGTTTGTCCACTGGCACGATCCCAACGAAACGGATCTGTGATTGATTTCGGGTCGAAGTCGAAATCGCCACCTTTTTCAGAACAACTTGCGCATACAGTAAAGATGATTAAATAGGTTGTTAATTTATATACGCTTAATGATCTCATCATAATATTTTGAGAATCAAGTCAGGTAGTCGTAGTGAAATTGATCCAAATTAAGTACCTTGACCATATAACCTTAATTCAAAAAGTGGATGAATAACCACAGGAAAACCGCGATGCGGGATCATAATTATGATCTCACAGACAACAGGTGCCGGACGATGCATCGCCCGGCACCTGTGTTCCTGATCAGCGCGAGATAAGAATGTAGAAAGTTATTTACATTCGGAACCTTAGCCCGAACCGTCCCCAAGTCTCATAGTACTCCATTTGGCGCGGTCGTTTCCGCGTCGACTGGTAAAGTTGGAAAGGCTCGTTTGTAATATTTACCAACTCCATAAACACGGCGAAGTTTGGTCTAAACTGGTAACTCGCCGTTAAGTCCAATTGGAGGTGTCGATCAATGAAAACATCTTCTTCACGTTCACGAAAGGAAGCGGCGCCACCGATGTCACCGCCGAACTCTTCAATATAGTCATCGTGATAGTTGAGACTTATCTGACTCGAAAAGCCGCCTTTCTCGTAGCTCAAAGCTGCATTAAAGACATGATCAGCTTGCCCCGGCAGTGGTGTTTTTCGTCCGCCTGCCAACGTGGCTTCGGAGGTTGTGTAGGTATAGTTACCATAGATTCCGAGTCCGTCGAACGGCTTGGGGAGAAACCTGAGTTGTCTCTGAAGAGCCACTTCGATTCCTCTAATATTGCCGGCCTCTCCATTTCTGGGCTGGCTTGTTATTCCTCCGAACTCATTGTCTTCCGAAAATACGAATATGGGATCGGTGATCCGCTTGTAGAACACTCCGGCCGAAATTACTCCAATCAACCGGTCATAGTGTTCAAATATGAGATCGAGATTCAAGGATGTGGTGGGCTTGAGTTCGGGATTCCCTAAGATTCGATCCTCGTCATCCCGGATTACGAAGGGAACCAGATCTCCGAAATTCGGACGTGATAAGGCAGTGGTAAAGGCCGCGCGGATATTCGTTCTGGGTGTAACTCTGTACCGCACATGCACCATTGGGAAGAATTTGTTGTAGCTCCCCTCGTCCTTCTTAGGGGACACGGTATCGGTTTCATTATCGTACTCCCACGATTCAGCATCTAGGGTTGTCCGCTCGAATCGAACTCCCGGAAGCAACATGAATTTCGGTGTGAAGTTTATTTCCGTCATCGCATAGAGGGCCATAGTTCGTTCCGTCACGTCAAAGTCACCCACGTCTTCTTCGGTGACATGTCCCCCTTCCAGGGAGGATCGATTATTTTTGACGAAGTCCAGCACGTCTTGTTCGCTTGTTACTATTGAAGGGTATGGATAATTGCCGGGGTTGTACCCCACATTGCTAAACGGTATACCGATTCCTTGTCCAAGAATGATATCTTCGGCGTCATCAGTGAGTTCGAAGGCATTTTCGGTCACATCCTGATCTTTGTTCTTGTCGCGAAACTTTCCACCAATTTTGAATTTCCCGACCGCCTGACTCCCAAACCGATAGGGGAACGTAAGGTTCAGGGCTGCAACAATATCCCTATTCGTAGTGAGGCTTGAAGCCGGCTCGATATTGTCGAACTTGTATTTTCCTTCAATTGCGCCACCCTGCGGATTGGCTCGAATGTTGTCTGGATCACTGATATCTGGTTTAAAAGTTACACCCTTCTGCACAAATTCGATTTCTGTGTCCCTTGGTGTATCTTCTTGCGAATGCGCTACGGTTAAGTGATAATCCAATTCAAGACCACGCTGGAGGACATGATCTCCACCGGCCGTGATATTAATTGTTCGAAGCTTCTCTTGCCGGGTTTTGTGCTGTAGAACGATTCGTGCATCGGTTACACTGCCATCGGGCTGGTAGTCTCCTTTTCCTGGCCGGTGACGAAACCGTCGGCGCTGTTCGTCATCAATAAGCTCAGAATAGACACCTGAGAGAAACAGCGATGAGTTTTCTTTGAGCCGGTAATCCAGCATAGCCGTAGCACCTTGACGTTGACGGAAGAGGGAGTAATGCCGTACCTGAAGTTCGTCCAATTGGTCATCATCAAGGCCCGGGTCGTTGATCTCGTACTCGGGTTCCAGATCATCGGAGCCGAAATCTCGTCGGCTCCACGAACCGGACAGAAGATAACCAAATCTGCCATCGGTGATGCGGTTTCCGTAGGTAACCGAGCCACTACCCGCGAGATTCTCACGGATTGAAGAATATCCACCAGCACCTTCAACGCTGAACATCGGTTTATCTGGAGCTCGTTTTGTCACGAGCTCGACCGCTCCCCCTATGGACTCAGCATCCATATCCGGAGTAATCGCTTTCGATACCTCTATAGACTCTAAGATATCCACCGGCACGGCGTCCAGCGCAATCTGCCTAATACTGCCTTCTGGAGAAGGAACGCGTTCGCCGTTAAAGGTCACTTGAGTCATCTGAGGCGCTCCCCCGCGGATAAGAATATAACGCCCTTCTCCCATATCACGCTGCACAGCAACCCCCGGGATGCGCTGCACTGCCTCAGGCGCATTCGAATCTGGAAAGCGTCCCATCTGATCCGAAGCCACGATGTTTTTGATATTGATGGCATTCATTTGTTGGTTTAGGGCCCGTGCTTGGCCTTTTGCTCGAACACCCAACACGATAATCTCTTCGGCAGTTAGGGCTATCCCGGTGAGTGAGAAATTCTGGGTGAGGGTTAAGCCCCTTTCTACCTTGACTTCCGCTGTCTGCGTTTCATACCCGAGGTACGAAACCTGAAGATTGTACGTTCCTGTGGGAACACGGGTAAGTAAGTAACGTCCGTCGGCATCCGTGGCATCTCCTATTGTCGTGCCCATCAGCATGACATTCGCACCAGGCAATTCAGTCCCGGTCTCTGCTTCTGTAACCCGCCCAGTAATACGTCCATACTGAGCCCTAAGCTCGGCGGGATTAAGCATCAAGCCTACCAACAATACTAGGATAGTTACAACTAAACAAACCCCCCTAAACTTTGATTTTGCATAATTCACTTTCATTTTGTTCACCTCCCTCTGTTAATGAGGCCGATAAAGTGACAGGGAAATTAATTAATAATACATATTAAATATCTATTTTATCCTCACCTCCTTTCAGATTAGTTTGATTTGTTATTTTTTTATCTTGTAATCTTATATCCGCTGAATATTTCTCGAATCACTAAAGAAAGGGCACCGATTAAGCTTGATCGTTCTTTTAAAGAGGTTGGAATTATTTGAATATTCTTCTTTATTTTAAAAAAAACTCTATTCTTGATTTCTCTTAATATTTCAGGATAAATAATATCCCAGGCTTGGGTTATGACGCCTCCCAAGACAATAACTTCGGGATCGATCGCCTTAATTATATTTGATATGCCAATCCCATAATATCGCCCCGTTTCACTCAGGACTTTTATTGCCAATTTATCGCCCATTTTAGCCGAAGCGATCAAATATATAATTTCCTCGTTTGTATCACCATTAAATTCTTGACCTTTCAAATTAAAATATCTTGCGACAGTCGTTGTATTTGAGGTGTAAACTTCCCAACATCCACGATTACCACAAATACAAGGTTCTCCATCTTCATATATGGTCATATGGCCAAATTGTCCCGCACCATTATAGGATCCTTGAACGAGTTGCCTATTGAGAATGATCCCCGTACCAATACCTTCAGATATAAATACTATGTTTGATTTGTTTTTGAGATCTCTTCCAAACCATTGTTCAGCTAAAGCGGACGAATTAGCCTCATTTTCAATAATGACTCTATTGTTTGATCTTTTGGGGTATATTTTCTTGATAATCTTTCGAAGATTGAGATTTTTCCATCCGAGATCTGGCGCGATTAGAACTACTCCTTTCTGGGTCTCAACTATCCCGGGAACACTAATACCTATACTTTTCAAATTTGAATAGTTTAGAGTATTTTTCATATCTAGTAATTCTCGTAGACATCTTAGAATAAAACCTTCAGGATCACGGCCATCAGTTTTAATGGCTTTCTTCTGTATTATATTTGCTTCTATATCACCGATGGCCACGTAGGTACATTCTGGGTCAAAATCAATTGCTCCAATTTTATATTCTGATTTATTCAAACTTAAGAGAATAGGTTTTCGCCCACCGGTCGATTCACCACTGGTAAATTCACAGATAAGTCTCTCTTTTAATAAATCTGCAACGATACTCGAAACCGTGCTTTTATTTAATTCACTTAATTTTGACAAAGTAACTCTGGATATGGGTTGACTTTCTCGAATTAGATTAAGAATAGCGGCTCTATTGACATTTCTAACAATTTTATGATTACCACTAATTAAATGATCAATATCAATCTTCGGCAATTGATTCATTCCCTCATTTTTGAATTTTGATAAAATAAGTTAGTTTGTTGCAGCAATAAACTAAATCAATATAAAAAAAATATAATTAAAGTGAATCGGTAAATAAATATATAAATAAAATTGGATGGATATAACTACTCTTGAGAAACAAAATCTTATCACTAGATAAAATTTTATTTAATATATAATATAAGTTCAAAATTGTCAAGGAATATTTTAATTAAAAGAAATAAATTTTATTCAAAATAGAAATTAAATCGAACTGTTGCTTTTACAACATAATTAGTGTTTGAACGAAAACTCGACCATCAATGTCATTCCGGCAATCTTTAAGCCGGCCTGTCCCGAACTCGATTCGGGGAATCTCATCATTTCAAGCAGGAGATTCCCACTTACACCATGCGGGAATGACAAGAAAAGGCTGTTTTGGTTCAAACACTAATTAGACCATTACTCGCAGTTCCACTATTTAGAAAAAAGCAGAAATTTTAAACATTTACATTAAACTCCAATGTCTTGTGAGCGGTTAATACAAAATCTCATTGAGCAACAAATCTGAAGGATTGGCCAAGTAAATCATAAAATGACTTAATCCTATAAGTCGCTATTGTACAAAAGATAACCCATTATAATTATAACCACTATTTCTGGCATGGGTCTTGCAAGTGCTAGGAAAGCAATATGAATTGAAATCAGGTAAAGATGAATCAATGGCATCAGAAGCTACTTTAAAAAAACAAATTGAACAGACGGTTGGTGATGATCATTCAAATTGGGCCATTGGTGTAACAGATGACCCTGCTGGTCGTAAAGCTCAACTCGGAAATCCATTAAGTTGGTTGCAGTGGAAAGCCGATTCAGAACAAGTCGCCAGGAATATAAAACATTTCTTTCTTCAAAAAGGAATGAAGAGGGCTGATGGAGTTCCTTCCACAGGGCATTTTGTCTACATAGTTTGATTACTCTCTAATTCATTCAGTGCTTTAGTTACCCCTTTAGATATTATTCTCACGCTAAATATATTTTCCAGCTAAAAAGAAAAACATTTATCAGATTTATTGAGAGAAAATGGTAATTTTTTAAGTCTTAATATATATAATGACATCTTTGTACTGGATGATATTTATATTATAAAATTTTAGGTGGAAAATCCAATGACTAATGATTTAGATCAAGAATACTGGCGTAAATGGGGTGAAGATATAGACAAAGCACTCAAGGATATTGATGAGTTTGGAAGAACAAGGTGTCGAGTTTGCGGTTATTATAAATTTACAAATGACATTGCTGTTTGCATGGACTGTAGTTTTAGTGTTCCCCAAAAAATGTCTTGAAATGAATAAGATTAGTCTGTAAGAAGTATTTACACTTGTACGCCAGGAGGGACTCGAACCCCCAGCCTTCGGCTCCGGAGGCCGACGCTCTATCCAGTTGAGCTACTGGCGCAATAATCGCCGGCTGCTTTTACAGTATTGTATATCAACATAGCGATAGTCATAGGCCCTACACCTCCGGGAACTGGGCTTATCGCTTTTGCAATTTCACAGGCAGATTCAAATTCTACATCTCCTACGATTCGATACCCTTTATCAGAATTAAGATCTTCTACACGATTAACGCCAACATCAATGACCACGGCGCCAGGTTTAACCATATCTCCTTTGATGACCTCTGGTCTGCCCATAGCCGCAATCAAAATGTCTGCTTGTTTTGTAAATTTCCCCAAATCTTCGGTCCCAGTATGACACATAGTAACCGTTGCATTGGCACCTGCTTTTTTTTGCATCAATAGGATAGCCAATGGCAGCCCAACTATTTTACTTCGTCCAACAATGACTACATGCTGGCCACCTGGATCAAAACCGCTTCTCACGAGCATCTTTTGAATTCCGAAAGGAGTGCACGGTACAAAGGTTTCTTCACCTATTATCAATTTTCCCCGATTAAAAGGATGAAAACCATCAACATCTTTTACTGGAGAAATGGAATTAATAACCATCTCCTCATCGATGTGTTTAGGTAGAGGCAGTTGAACGAGTATACCATGGACCATGTCATCTTTGTTTAATTCGTCAATTATATTTAAAAGTTTTGTCTGAGAAATTTCTGAAGATAAGTTGATAGTAGGAGAATCAATTCCAAGTTCCTGGCAAGCCTTAGTTTTCATCCTTACATAAATCTGCGATGCAGGATTTTCACCAACTAATACAACAGAAAGTTTAGGAATAATTCCTTCATGCTTAAGTTTCTGAATTTTATCTTTAAGCGAATTTTTTATTTCTTCAGCGATTTTTTTCCCATCAATTATCGTAGCTGTCATATCTCTAATAATTCTTTTTTAAGGTAAATTCAATCTTTCAATATGGGTGGCTTTACCCGTAACGGGTTCTATAGAAATAATCGCGCCACAGAACTTTAAATTTTCTTCAGCGGTTTTGTAACGAACAGGCGTTTGATGTAAAAATCGTTTAATGGACAATTCTTTTTTTAATCCAATTACGGAATCAAAGGGTCCTGTCATTCCTACATCCGTAATATAGGCCGTTCCTTCAGGAAAAATTCTTTCATCGGCTGTAGGCACATGGGTGTGCGTCCCTATAACCGCACTAACTTTTCCATCTAAAAACCATCCCATGGCCATTTTTTCAGCCGTTGCTTCGGCATGAAAATCAACAATTATGATGTTGGTCTGTTTTTTAATTTTCTTAACTTCTTCTAACCCCTTTTTAAAAGGGCAATCAATGGAAAACATGAAGGTGCGGCCTTGAAGATTAATTACACCAATCTTCACGTCTTCCTTAATTCCAATTACTACTGAACCGGTACCAAAATTTCCATCAGGATAATTTAGAGGCCGTAGGATTCGACTATTATTTTTAAGTAAATCAAATATGTCTCGGTTGTCCCAAATGTGATTTCCACTAGTTATTACATCGATTCCTAAATTAAAATAGTTTCTGGCAATTTTCTCAGTAAGTCCTTTTCCATCGCAACCGTTTTCTCCATTAGCAATACAAAAGTCTATTTTATACTTTTCTTTCAAGCTAAGGATTAATTTAGCAGCGATTTCTAATCCTGGCTTTCCTACAATGTCTGCAATGAAAAGAACTTTAATCTCTTTCCTTTTCAATGTCAATTAAGTTTTTAAAATTAAATTCGTTATTAAAATTTAGAAATTAATTGGAAAAAATCAAATAAAAAATGATAAATCTTTTATGACGTTGGTGCAAAAACAGGATGATTTCAACTTTAAGTAATCGTAATTTCAATATTTTCAAATTAAGATTTTTAGCTAACTACCTTTTTACACCTACGTTATCTATTATTTTGCGTAATCAATAGATCGATATTCTCGAATGACTGTTACTTTTACTTGTCCTGGATATTCTAGATCTTTCTGAATCTTTTGAGCAATATTTCCAGCTAATATTTCTGCTTGTACGTCATCAATTATATTATGTTCAACCATGACTTTTATTTCCCTTCCAGCTTGAATTGAATAAGATCTTAAAACGCCAGCAAATGAGTTTGCAATATTTTCTAAGTTTTTCATTCGTTTAATATAATTTTGAAGCATTTCTTTTTGTGCACCGGGACGAGAAATGGAGACCGCATCGGCAATTTGAACCAATATGGTTATAGGGGAAATTATGTTGATATCATTAGTTGGAGCTTGTACCGCAATAGCATTTTGCACAATATCGCCTTCACCAAATTTTTTAGCCAACTCAACACCAATTTCATTTGTCGGAGAATCACTATATTCATCAGCAGATTTTCCAATATCATGAAGCAAACCAGCTCGTTTAGCCATATTTATATCCAAGCCTAATTGAGCAGCCATGCCACCGGCAAGTATCGAAACCTCCTTGGAATGCTGCAATAGATTTTGGCCATAGGTAGTTCGGTAACTTTGTTTGCCCAGAAGACGCTGCAATTCTGGATGGATTCCGTGTAATCCAACTTCGAGGAGTGCTTGTTCTCCAATTTCAAGAATCCGTTCGTTAATTTCCTCACGTGTTTTATCAATCACTTCCTCAATTCTGCCAGGATGTATTCGACCATCAAAAATAAGTTTTTCCATGGCTATTTTAGCAATTTCACGACGCAGGGGATCAAATCCAGATAAAATTACCGTTTGAGGAGTATCATCAACTAACACTTCGACTCCCGTGGCACTTTCGAATGTCCGGATATTCCTTCCTTCTCGACCAATTATACGACCCTTCATTTCATCATCGGGAAGATTCACAATTGAAACTGTTGTATCAACCACATGCTCAATAGCGCTTCTTTGTAATGCTTGAAGAATAATTTCCCTGGCGTCGCGATTTGCTGTCTGTTTGGTACGTTCTCGAATTTCTCGAATTTCTTGAGCAGCTTCTTTTTTGGCCTTTTCCAACATATTTTGCATTTGTATCTTTTTGGCTTCTTCGTTTGTTAGGCCAGAAATTCGTTCAAGCCGCAAATTTTCTTCTTGAATTAACTGCTCTAACTCTTGTTCTCTTTTTTTAAAAAATTCTTCTTTTGAACTTAATTCTTCATTGAGAAAATTTAATTCATGCTCTTTTTTGTTTAAGATATCAACTTTTCTGTCTAAATTTAATTCGCGAGTGGAAAGCAGTTTTTCAAGCCGTTGAATTTCATTTAACTTTATTTTAGATTCTCTTTCAAATTCTTGCTTCATTTTAAACATTTCATCTTTGAATTCTAAAATCTTTTCTTGCTTGAAGTTCTCACTCTCTGTTTTGGCTTCTTCAATAAGATTTTTTGCATATTTGGTGGCTTTTGCTATTCTTTTTTGGCCAAGTTGTTGTCTTAAATACCAGCCTAAAGTAACCCCAATAGCCGTACTAAAGACTAAATAGAGTATCCAAGTGCTAATCATTTCATTCTCCAAAAATTACACCTAACCTATAATACTTGTTTAAAAAATTGAACAAATAATATTAAAGGTTTAGATAGTTAACTAATTAAATAGTAAACCGGAAAGATTTGTGCTTATTCAAATAAATAAGACTTTGAAAGGTGAGATTTGTGTGATGGTAATTGTCAGATTTTAACAGGCGAAAACATTGAGCTACTATTTTTCAAAATCGTTTTTGAGACTATGGTCTAACAAATTTGATAGATTTCTTATTTTTTCCACCATATTTATTAGCAGCGACTGTTTTTTCTCCCTTTCACTAAATAATTCATCAGTTATATTTAAAGCTGCAAGAATAGCTACCTTAAGAGAGGATTTCGCCTGAATATTTTGATCGATTTCTCTCATCTTTCTATCAACATATTCAGCGACCTGTTTTATGTACTCAGTATCGGTTTCTGTGTCACTTTTGATAGGATATTCTGTGCCATAAATATTAATTTTAAGAACCCCACTATCTTGATCCATTATTTATCGCTATCCCTATAGGGTTAAATGATTAAATTGATGAAATCGTCTAAGTCTTATTTATAAAAACACAAATCTTAATTTCCGGAAAAGTTTATATATTTAATTGAAGATCGTCAAGTCGAGATAACATCTGTTCAACTTTACTCTTTATTTTTTCTTCTTTTTCTTTGCCTAATGAAGATTTAGAGTGCATCTGTTGAAGATTCTTATTTTCTTCTTTTAATTGCTGAATAATTAAATCTTTTGATTCAGATTCAGTACGAAGTTCTCTATTCGAATTTAGCATTTCTTGATTTTCTTTCTTCAATTTTCCAATAAGTTCAACTGCTTGATTTATCTTGGTTTCAAGAATCTCTAATTGTTCCATTTCCATAATTTTAACTCCATTTGAAATTACTCCCTGAGGCGAGCTGAATATTTTTTAGATAACGCATCAAGTATTATTTTGATTTGTGAATCTACTTCTTCTTCAGTAAGTGTTCTTTCAGATGAATAAAAAGTTAGGTTGAAAGCAAGACTTTTTAGACCTGTTCCAATCTGTTTACCAGTAAAAACATCAAAGAGTCGTATATTTTGAAGAAACTTTCCGCCATTGATTTGTATGGCATTGGCAATTTTTTCCGCATCAATAGCGTAATTAACCACTAATGCAATATCTCGTTTTATAGCTGGAAATTTTGGAATGGCTGAATAAATTCGATGCCAATTGACTGCCTTTTGAAGCATTGAAAAATCAAATTCAAAAACAAATACAGGTTGATTGATGTCACTTTTTTCAAGAATTTCCTTTTTGAGTTTACCAAAGAATCCTATCAATTTTTGATCAATCTTAATATCTAAAGTTTGACTATCTGTAATTCTACTTTTACTTGGGACAAAATTCCAGTTAGTAATGAAATTCCTTATAAGTAAATTTTCAACGAGACCTTTAATAATATAAAAATCTACAGAATTTGGTTTTATTGCCCAACTTTCTTCTGATGTGAATCCTGTTAATGCACCTGCCACTTTTGTCGATTCTAAGATATTATTATCATTATTTGAAAAAAATACATGACCGATCTCAAAGATTTTTAAATTTTTGTTATTATGATTTATATTCCATCGTACCACCTCTAAAAGTCCAGGAATCAAACTCGGTCTTAAACATGATAAATCTTCACTTATCGGGTTAGTTAATAGAACGACTTTCTTGTCACCTGAATATAACTCTCCATTGTTTTTACTGGTCATGCAATAAGTAACAACTTCAGATAAGCCAAAAGAAACTAAACTATTTTTGATATTTTTTGTGAATATTTCAAGCAAATTCTTAGGTGCTGATTGCTCGATTAACGCAGATGTATCTGCAGGAATATTGTCATATCCATGTATTCTCGCCACTTCCTCAATTAAATCTACTTCCCGCGTGACATCGGGTCTAAAGGTTGGGACTTCAACTTTGAGGCTTTTATTTTCAGTAATTTTAAATTCAAGACAGGACAGATGTGATTTAATTTCGTTAGTTGATATATTCTTACCTAATACGCGTTGAACTCTTTGGGGTCTCAGCCCAATTCTCTTGGGTTTTATTGGATTTGGATAAACATCGATGAACCCTTTGGCCATCACGCCCTCCGTTAAATCGGCAATAAGTTGGGCAGCTCTATCAAGGGCATAAACAACACCATTGGGATCGGTTCCCCTTTCAAATCGTCGGGATGATTCCGTTGAAATAACTAGTAATTTAGAAGTACGACGAATGTTGACTGGATCAAAATAGGCACTTTCTAGTAAGATATTTTTCGTGCTATCAGAAACTTCTGAATTTAAACCACCCATAACTCCACCTATTGCCACGGCTCTTTCGTCGTCACAAATCATTAAGCAATTGGAGCTTAAAGTATGATTTCTCTCATCTAAGGTAGTGAATTTTTCTCCGTTGGAGGCAGTCTTTACAATGATTTTTTTTCTTTTAAGTAAATCGTAATCAAAAGCGTGAAGAGGCTGGCCTGTTTCCATCATAATATAATTAGTAACATCCACTACGTTGTTAATAGATCGTATCCCCACGGCCTCGAGCTTTTGAGTTAGCCACCAAGGAGAAGGTTGGATTTTTACATTGCCAATAAAACGGGCTGTATATCGAGGGCATTTCTCTGCATCCCAAATTTCTATATTTATAAATTCTATTATAGGATGCTGCCCCTCTGTTAAATTTACATTTGGCTTTCGCAATTTAGTACCAGTAAAAGCAGCAATGTCACGTGCTATTCCAATGACACCATAACAATCAGGTCTATTAGGCGTTACCTCTATATCTATAACAATCTCTCCCTGCCCAAGTACATCACTCAATTTACTGCCAACTTCAGCTTGCTCGTCAAGCACCATAATTCCTTCACTTTTGTTAGAAATGCCCAACTCAGCTTCAGAACAAATCATGCCCTGAGATTCAACACCTCTAATATGGTTGAGTTTAATGGATTTACCACCCGGTAAGCTGGTTCCTTCCGGTGCAACAGGTACTTTTTGTCCTACTTGGATATTTGGTGCCCCACAAACTATTGAAAGTTTACGTTTGCCTATATCAACTTTACATACCCAAAGATGGTTGGATTTTTGATGATTTTCTTTTTTTATAATTCGTCCAACAACAACCCCATCAAAATTCCTTGATTGATATTCGAGGGAATCCACCTCCAGGCCCAACATCGTTAACGTATTAGCAAGCTCCTCAGGGCTATAATTGAAATCAACGTAAGACTTTAGCCAATCAAATGTTACTTTCACAACTATTCGAGTTTGAAAAATATTAATTTAAAATTGAGCTAAAAATCGCATATCGTTTTCATAGAAATGACGAATATCGTCAATTTGATACTTCATCATAGCTATGCGTTCAACTCCCATCCCCCAGGCATAACCGGTGTATATTTCGTCATCATAGTCTACATAACCAAACACGGCCGGATCTACCATGCCTGCCCCTGAAATTTCTAACCAGCCGCTATATTTGCATATTCGACAACCTTTGCCACTGCAAATTACACAAGAAAAATCATATTCTGCACTAGGCTCAGTAAATGGAAAGAAACTAGGGCGAAACCGAATATGCATTTGTGGTCCAAATAGTTTCCTCGCAAAAGCTAATAAAGTCCCCTTTAAATGAGCTAAGGTAATACCTTTATCGACGACTAATCCTTCTACCTGGTGAAATTCGGGAGAGTGAGTAGCATCAGGAGTATCCTTTCGAAAACAGCGACCCGGTGCAATGATACGAATAGGAGGCTTACGTTTCTCCATAGTTCGAATTTGAACAGGAGAAGTATGAGTACGAAGCAAATAGCCATTCTTTAAATAGAACGTGTCTTGTAAATCCCGCGATGGATGATCTGATGGAAAATTCAAAGCTTCAAAATTATAGTATTCTGTTTCTACTTCTGGCCCAGTTTCAATACTAAATCCCATACCTGAAAAAATATCTTTTATTTCATCCATCACTTTCATTAAGGGATGTCTGTATCCCACATCCGGTGATATTCCAGGAAGGGATAAATCAATATATTTCCCCTCTTCTATTGTAGAGCTAATTGATAATTGTAATTTTTCTATTTCACTACTTATTTGTTTTTTAATATTATTTAAGACTTCCCCCAATTTAGGTCGAACTTCAGGAGCAAGGGTCTTTAATTTTTTAAAATACTGCGAAAGTTCCCCTTTTCGTCCCAAATATTTTGTTCGAATTTCTTGAAGTCCAGAGGGGTCTTTTATTACTTGTAGTTCTTCCTTAAAATTATTTTGAAAATGTTCTAATTCCTGTAAAAATGTATTTATGGTTTCTGACATTATTTTTCATTCTGAGCAATTTGTACAAGATTTTTTAACGCCTCGGGATCGTGAACTGCCATATCAGCTAATATTTTACGGTTTATTTGCACATTATTCCTTTTTAATCCATTCATAAAACTTGAATAATTCATACCATTTTGACGTATCGCTGCATTGATTCGTGCAATCCATAATTTACGAAATACACGTTTTCTTTGTCTTCTATCTCGATAGGAATATTGTAATGCTTTTTCTACACTTTCCTTAGCAGTTTTAATTAAATTGCTTTTGCCTCCCCAATACCCTTTGGCTTGCTTGAGAATTTTTTTCTTTCTTCTATGAGATGGTACACTATATTTCGCTCTCGGCATATTACCTCCAATATTAGGCTAACATTTTATTTACTCGTTTTTCATCCACAGATGCAATAAGTGATGAATGTCTCAATTTTCTTTTTCTTTTTCTGGTTTTCTTTGTTAATATATGACTTTTACAAGATTTAAAACGCTTAATTTTTCCCGACCCAGTCAACTTGAATCTTTTTACGGCTCCTCGATTTGATTTTAATTTTGGCATTTCAACCTCTATTTTGTTTTTATTTTTTAGTTAAATACATGATCATTGTTCGGCCTTCCATTACTGGCTCACGTTCTACTTTGGCAATATCTTCCAGTTTCTCCGCCATTCTTTGCAGTAGCTCATTTGCATATTCGAGGTGCGCTAATTCTCTACCTCTAAATAATACTGTGGCTTTAACTTTATTGCCTTTTTCTAGAAACTTTCGAGCATTGTTGGTTTTAAAGTTAAAATCATGTTCCTCTATTTTGGGTCGCAATCGAATCTCTTTTACATGTACTATGTGCTGTTTCTTTTTTGTGGATTTTTCTTTTTTACTTTGCTTATATTTGAACTTTCCATAGTCCATTAATTTGCACACTGGAGGTTTAGCTTCTGAAGCAACTTCTACTAAATCGAATCCTTGGCTAGCTGCAATGTCTAAAGCTTCAGTTATATTTTTTATTCCGATTTGCTGACCGTCACTACCTATAACTCGAACTTTCGGCGCTTTTATTTGGTTATTGACACGAATTGTTTTTTTTTGAATGGCCGTTATCCCTTTCTAATTAGTTCAAAGATTTTCCATGAATTTCTTTTTTTATTCTTTTCAGAAAATTACCCAAAGTGGATTTCCCCAAATCACCTTCCCTTCTTTTTCGGACAGCCACTAAATTATTCGTAACTTCCTCTTTACCCACGATTAACATATATGGGATTTTTTGTGTCTCTGCTTCTCGTATTTTGTAGCCAATTTTTTCACTGCGTTCATCTAATTTCGCTAGAAGCTCTGCTGAAATTAATTTTTCATAAACTTGTTTTGCATAATCAATATATTCATCAGTAATTGGTAAAACAATAACCTGAACTGGGGCCAACCAAACAGGAAAAGCACCAGCAAAATGCTCGATTAATATACCTATAAATCGCTCCATGGATCCAAATGGTGCCCTGTGAATAACCACAGGTCGATGTTTTTGGTTATCACTTCCGACATACTCTAAATTAAATCGCTCAGGCATAAAGTAATCTACTTGCACCGTGCCAAGCTGCCAGTTACGTCCCAATACGTCACGAATTATAAAGTCGAGCTTAGGACCATAAAACGCAGCTTCCCCCAATGCTACATTATAATTTAAATCATGTGCATCGGCTGCTTCCTGAATATCCTTTTGAGCCTTTCCCCAAAGTTCATGGCTTCCGGCATATTTATCAGGATTCTCTGGATCGATGAATGATAATTGAGTTTTAAAGTCCTTAAACCCCAAAGTATTAAATATTAGTTTGATTAAGTCAATAACATCATAAAGTTCACTTTTGAGTTGGTCTTGCCGCACAAACATATGAGAATCATCAATGGTGAAG
The DNA here is from genome assembly GCA_046758365.1 of bacterium. Classification (GTDB taxonomy): domain Bacteria; phylum Zhuqueibacterota; class Zhuqueibacteria; order Oceanimicrobiales; family Oceanimicrobiaceae; genus JBHIAC01. Next base: position 2,768 of record JBHIAC010000034.1, on the reverse strand, counting down.
CTTCGAACCCTTATTAGACCGTTCAATTCACCCGACTGTTCATACCGATAAACCGTACCAAATTCAGACAGTCGAATAGGAAGGTCCCGATAACTGCGTGGTTTGGCCGCATATATTTGAAAGTGATGCGGACAATTCATAGGTTTCAGTAAATATTCTTGCTCTTCAGCCTTTAGAGGCTCATACTGGCTTTCTTTGTAATATGGATAATGCCCACTGGTTTTATACAATTCTATGTTACCAATATGAGGCGTAATAACAGGTAAATAGCCTCGTTTGCGCTGTTCCTCACGTAAAAAATTCTCCAAGGTCTCACGAATCACGGTCCCTTTCGGCAACCAAAGAGGCAGCCCACTGCCCACTTTCGGGGTAATTAAAAACAGCTCCAGTTCTTTACCTAACTTTCTATGGTCTCGGCGCTTTGCTTCTTCTAATTTTTGGAGATATTCATCTAATTGTTTCTTTTTGGGAAAAGAAATACCATAAATTCTTTGGAGCATTTTATTCTTTTCATCACCACGCCAATAGGCTCCCGCTATGTTTAACAGCTTAAATGTTTTAACTTTGCCCGTTGAAGGCAAATGAGGACCACGACACAAATCTATAAAATCTCCTTCACTATATATACTGGGATGGTTATCATCCATATCTTCAAGAAGTTCAATTTTATAGCGGTCCCCTTGTTTTTTAAATAATTCTATGGCCTCCCCTTTCGAAAGTTCATCCCGTAGAAATGGTTTGTCAGCATCGATGATTTCTTGCATCTTTTTCTCGATCAGTTCTAAATCATCCTGGTTGATTGGGGAATTCACATCAATGTCATAATAGAAACCGTTCTCGATTGGAGGACCAACCCCGAACTGAGCTTCCGGATAAAGCTTTTTAACCGCATGGGCCATAATATGGGAAGTGCTGTGCCAATAGGTCTCTAATCCCTCTGGATCTTCATACGTAATAATGTTAAGAGTCGTGTCTTCATAAATAGGTCTGTTTAAATCAACCAATTTTCCATTGACTTTAGCAACTACCGCCTTTTCTTTCAAGGATTGACTACCTATTGCGTCTATAATTTCTTGCGGACGCACTCCCTTTGGGTACTCTTTAGTACTTCCGTCGGGAAATTTAATTTTTATTTTATCCAATTCTGACATATTTTACTCATTGCCATAAAAATTAAAAGTGGGCGCTACTGGATTTGAACCAGTGACCTCTTGCATGTCAAGCAAGTACTCTAACCAACTGAGCTAAGCGCCCTATTCCAGCCAATGCAAAAAAAGCGTGCCATAAATAAAATGGTCACGCTTTTATATTTTTATCTATAGCACAATTCTAAATTAATACCTTCTGCTTGTTTTATTTAAATTATTAATGATTTAAAGTAAAAATATTTACAATATCACATTTTAAATGTAATAGGAAATTGACAAAAAGTCAAGACTTTTTTTTAGTCAGTCAAAGCATGAAAACTCAATTAATAATATCTTCTAAAATCTGTTCGTCAGCATGATAGGAACTCCTTACAAGTGGCCCAGACTCAACATGGTTGAACCCCAACTTCAAGCCTTCCTTTTTAAGCATGAAAAATTCATTTGGATGAACAAATCGGATTACCGGTAAATGACTTTTTGTAGGCTGTAAATATTGACCCAAAGTTAATATATCGACTTGAATGCGACTTAAATCAGCCATTACATCGAGTACTTCTTCCGTGGTTTCCCCGATTCCTAACATCAAACCAGATTTTGTTACGCTGCCCATTTCTTTGGCCGATTTCAAGATTTTTAAAGACCATTCGTAATTACCTTGTGGACGTACCGGGCGATATAAACGCGGGACGGTCTCGGTATTGTGATTTAAAATATCGGGATTTGCATCAATCACCAGGTGCAAAGCAGATAAATCTCCCTTAAAATCTGGTATTAGAACTTCTACTCTACAGTCTGGCACTAGCAATTTGATTTGGCGAATGGTTTCCGCAAACATGCTTGCACCGCCATCAGGTAATTCATCTCGATTCACCGAGGTAATTACCGTGTGTTTCAGCACCATTTTTTTCACAGCCTCTGCAACTCGTCGAGGTTCATCTAAATCTAAAAAATTAGGCTTTCCTGTTTTGACTGCACAAAAGCCACAACTACGGGTGCAAACATCTCCCAAAATCATAAAAGTTGCAGTTCGCCTTCCCCAACATTCACCAATGTTTGGACAGCATGCTTCTTCACAAACAGTATGGAGTCTATTTTTCTGGACTACTTGTTTAACGTCATTGTACCCTCCACCAAAAGGTAACCGCACCTTTAACCATTCAGGTCGTTTTTGGTGCGGTTTCTGATTTATATTGCTGTTTTTCCACACTATACAATCACAAATTTTTATTAATATCGAAATTCGTTAAATAGTAAGCGATTCTTTCAAGGAATTGACCTGCTAATGCACCATCGACAATTCGATGGTCGAAGGATAATGAAATATACATCATATCCCGAATTGCGATGGCATCATTCATGACAACGGGGCGTTTCTGAATGACCCCGACTCCTAAAATCGCAACTTGAGGCTGATTTATGATGGGCAAACCCATGAGGCTGCCAAATACTCCCATATTAGTAATGGAAAAGGTACCGTCCTGTACTTCTTCAGGTTTTAATTTTTTACTTCGTGCGCGTTGGGCTAAATCGTTTCCAGTTCGAGCAATGCCTAAAAGATTCATACCATCGGCGTTTTTGATAAACGGCACAATGAGTCCCTTGTTTTCCAAAGCCACAGCG
>JBHIAC010000033.1:0-24067 GCA_046758365.1 bacterium | reverse complement strand
GCATGGAATTTTCCGAAGTGCGGGAGTACCAAATAGGGGATGACATCCGCACCATTGACTGGAATGTTACGGCTCGAATGGGACATCCTTATGTCAAAATATTTGAAGAAGAAAGGGAGCTTACCGTCATGCTGTTGGTGGATGTAAGCTCTTCGGGAAATTTCGGCACTGTTGAACGGATGAAAGGGGAAATCGCCATAGAGATTTGCGCTCTGTTGGCCTTTTCTGCCATTAAAAATAATGATAAGGTGGGCTTAATCATTTTCACCGATCGCATTGAAAAATTTGTTCCACCCAAAAAAGGTAAGAGCCATGTCTTAAGAGTTTTACGAGAACTTTTATATCACGAACCCCAGGGTAGAGGTACAGATATTTCTTTAGCCTTGGAATATTTGAGTCAAGTGATTTCCCGACGTGCAGTGGTTTTTCTTGTTTCTGACTTCATTGCTGAAGATTATAAAAAGGCCATGCAGATCGCAAATAAACGCCATGATCTGGTGGCTATCACTATTACGGATCCCAGGGAGATGGAACTACCTGATATTGGTATTGTTGAATTAGAAGATGCAGAAACAGGTGAAATTGTTTTATTAGATACCACTGATTCAATTCTCCGACAATCCTTTACCTCTGAAAGGAAACAATATAAATCAGAACAAGAGAGGCTTCTTAATTCTATGAATGTGGACTATATTGACATTCGTACAGATGTATCTTACATTGAACCCTTAATTCAATTTTTTAGAATGCGGGCTAAACGTTTTCGTTAGAGGCGTAATAATTTATCTGATTATACCTCTCTTAGCTAAGGGCTCTATGTTGTTTTTATATTTTTCTGAATAGAAAGTATAATCTTAATTTATTGATTTAAAAAAGGAATGAGGAATGGATTTAATAAAAAAGCTTTTCTTAAAGTTTTCTCTTGTATTAATCATCATATTATTTGTGTCAGGGTGTCAACAAAAATCCGAACCAAAAATCGAGGGCAGCCGAATCCGAGAGTTTGCTAATGTACTTTATAACCGACAGTTGTATCATCAAGCGTTAGATGAATATACGTATTATTTGACAAATTATATATTAAGTGATGATGAATCTGCCAACATAAACTACATCATCGGCGACATCTATTTTGAAAGATTGAAAGATTATGAAAATGCGCTTGCTTATTATTTGAAGATTAAACATTTTTACCCTGAAAGTCCACTCTCGGATGAAGTGAGCAAAAAAATAGTGGAATGTCTTGAACGATTAGAAAGGTCTGCCGACGCCCAACAGGCTCTTGAAGAAGCAGCCCTTTTAGAGCCTTCTCAAGCTCGACCGAGACGCCCAGGCGCGGTAATTGCTAAAATAGGAAAAAAAGAAATTACCATGGGGGATTTGGATCACGAGATAAATCAACTTCCACCTTACATGAAATCTCAAATTTCTGATAAAAGTAAAAAAATTGAGTTTCTAAAGCAGTATATTGCAACCGAACTACTTTATGATACGGCTAAGCGAAAAGGATTGGATAAAGATAAAGAGGTGATTGATGCAGCATTTCAAGCTAAAAAAAACTTTATGGTCCAGATGCTATTAAAGGAAGAAATTTCTCAAAATGTAAATATTCATGATTCAGATGTCGAACTTTATTACAAAGCCAACAAAGAAAAATATGCTAAAAAAGATAAAGAAGGCAAGATTATCGAAATTAGACCCTTTGAAGAAGTGAAGACACAGGTCATGCAAGACCTCATTCGAGAGCGACAGCAGGAGGTCTATGATCAATTGGTACAAAGAATGATGCGTGCAGAAGCAGTGAAAATTTACGAAGATAGACTCGAATAAGATAATCAAAAATAATTATACCCTCTACCTATGATTTCGAGGATCGTACGCTTGCCTTCGCAAAAAAAGTTAGACGCTTCGTAAAGAAATTACGTAAAACGATAGCTATGAATATATTTGGCTCTATCTTACGAAAGAGCGAATAGTTTTGAACATTTGGTATTAGGATTTTGAATTTGTTTCGAATTTCGATATTAGATTTTCGGATTTATTCTTTGACATTGTATTTACTCTAAAGAATTGTTACTTATGTTCTTCTCGATAGAAGGGATAATCCTTTTATGAAATTAATAACCAAGTTCAGCCTATTATTGGCCTTAACAATTTTACTTATAGGAAACCTGCGTGGTCAACAGCAAAGTAGATACTCTGTTAAATCGGATGTGGATAAAAGTACTATTACGATCGGCGACGTTGTGACTTACACGATTATTGTCGAGTATGCGAATGAAGTCCAAGTAGAAAAACCTCCCTTGGCTGATAATCTTGGAGCATTTGAAATTCGGGATTACAAGGAATACGATAAAGAGCAAGTGGATGATCAAATTGTTGAACGTATCGATTACTTTATTTCCACTTTTGATGTTGGAGAATTTGAAATACCTCCCTTAGAATTTCATTTCGTTATCCCTGGCGATACCACCAAAAAAGTTTTACGTACGAATAAGATTAAAATCTTAGTAGAAAGCTTAAACCCTAGTGTTGCAGGTGACATTCGGGATATTAAAGTCCCAATGAATTTACCTAAAAACTATCGCAAGCTGATTCTTTGGGGGGCTTTGGGTCTGGGGATATTAATTTTAGCTTTATTGGCATTTTACATCTGGAGAAGAAAAAAAGCAGGAAAAGCTCTGCTCCCTAAAAAGGAAAAACCCCGACGACCGGCTCACGAGGTGGCGTTGGATGAATTGAATGCCTTAAAGGATTCATCTTTATTGGCAGCAGGAAAAGTTAAAGAATTTTATATAAAAATATCCGAGATCATTCGTCGTTACATAGAAGGGCGTTATTTTATTATAGCCTTAGAAATGACCACCTTCGATTTGATAGAAAATCTAAAATCTGCAGAAATTGAACCTGAGAATGTGCAATTAATAATCGAATTTCTGGACATTTGCGATTTGGTGAAATTTGCCAAATATAAACCAACGGAGGAAGAACACGCTTCTACAATCAATAAAGCATTTGAAATTGTTGAGAGAACAAAAATAGTGTATTATAAACCAGAGATAGAGAAGATAACTCCTGAAGAACAATCTGAAGAAGCCGATTTAGAAAATAACAAAGAATTACTCGAAACTTTAGAGGAACAGAATTAAACTATGCTGCGATTTGCTAATCCAGAATTTTTATCTTTATTTGTTATAATACCTTTCTTGATATTTTGGTATCTTAGAAAAAATAAGAATCGCGAAGGATCATTGAGGTATTCTAATATAGGATTGGTAAAAAATGTGGGAAAAGCCTCAAGTAAAAAGAAATACCGTCATATAATTTTTGCTTTAAGGCTATTGGTTATTTCACTATTGATTATTTGTTTTGCCAGACCTCAATCTGGTCGAACGGAACAAGAAGTGATTACCGAGGGCATTGATATTATTATAGCACTGGACATTTCAAGTAGTATGCTCGCGGTAGATTTTAAACCTAAAAATCGTCTGGAGGCCGCTAAGTTGGTGGCTGGTGATTTTATTGAAGGAAGAAGAAATGACCGAATAGGCTTAGTGGTTTTTGCTGCTAAAAGTTTTACTCAATGTCCATTAACCTTAGATTACGGCATTTTGTTAAATTTTATTGAAAAAGTAGAAAGCGGTATGATTGAAGATGGTACCGCTATTGGAATGGCTATTGCGAATGCCGCCAATCGACTTCGAGACAGCAAAGCAAAAAGCAAGGTGGTTATACTTTTAACCGATGGGCAAAACAATCGAGGTCAATTGGATCCTATTACGGCTGCGAAAGTGGCCCAAGCTTTTGGTATTCGAATATATACAGTTGGAGTTGGAAAACGTGGCAATGCACTTTATCCAGTAGATGATCCAATATTTGGGAAACGCTACGTCCCGATGCCCGTACAAATTGATGAGGCTTCTTTGAAAGAAATAGCGAAGATTACTAAAGGAAGTTATTTTAGGGCCACGGATAAGCAAAGTTTAGATCAAATTTTCAATGAAATTGACCAATTGGAAAAAACTAAAATTGAGGTTAAACAGTTTACCAGATTTAAAGAGCTATTTATTACTTATCTTGGTTTGGCTTTGGGTTTAGTAGTTTTGGAAATTGTTTTAGCAAATACAAAATTTCGAAAAATTCCTTAAAGATGCAAAGTTTTATATTTGCCAATAGTGATTATTTATTTATACTTTTTTTGATTCCTATCTTTGTGGCATTTTTCTACTTTGTATTTAAGTGGAAAAAACGGGCGATGAGACGATTTGGCAATCTTGAATTGGTAGAAAAGCTAAGTCGTTCTACTAGTCGTGCTAGACAGGTTTTGAAAGCTACGTTGATTCTTTTTGGAATTATATTTATGACTTTAGCTTTGGCTAGGCCTCAAATAGGAACAAGATTAGAGGAAGTAAAGCGAGAAGGCGTGGATATTATTGTGGCGCTTGATGTTTCTTTATCCATGCTGGCTGAAGATATTAAACCCAATCGGTTAGCTAAAGCCAAGCATGAGATTTCAGCTTTCATTGATTTGTTAGAAGGAGACAGAATTGGGTTAATTGCTTTTGCGGGCGAAGCTTTTGTTCAGTGTCCTTTAACATTAGATTATGGTGCTGCAAAAATTTTTTTGGAAATAATGGACCCAAGTTTAATACCAGAGCCGGGGACGAATTTGAGTGAGGCTATTACTTTGGCCATGAAAAATTTTGAATCGCAAGAGCGGAAGTATAAAGTTTTAGTGTTGATCACAGATGGCGAGGACCACGGCAGTGATGCTGATAAATATGCGGAAGCCGCAGATCGAGAAGGCGTGGTAATTTATACCATCGGCATTGGTTCTCCAAAAGGGGTTCCTATTCCTTTATATGATGAACGCGGGAATCAAAAAGGATTAAAAAAAGATCGTAAGGGAGAGGTTGTCCTCACGAAGCTTGATGCCATAACCCTGGAAAAAATTGCGCTTAGCTCTGGTGGTAAGTATTATCAATCTACCACGGGTGAAGTTAAATTAGAATTGGTTTATAATGAAATTTCAAAGATGGAGAAAAAGGAGTTGGCCTCCATGAAATTTTCTCAATATGAAGATCGGTTTCAATATATTTTAATTTTTGCCATTTTTTTCCTTTTGATTGAAGTTTTTATTCCGGAAAGAAAGAAAGTGAAAGCGGAATGGCGGGGGAGGTTTTTATAAATTCTTAATTTCATAGATATCAAATTTTATTATATAATATTTAAAGGGATCATAAATATGAAAAGCAATTACACCGCAAAATATACCAAAATAAATTCTGGATATATGGGTCAAATCATCGAGTGGCCAGAAGTTGTTACGGAAGGGATAACACTTGAAGAGTGCAGAGAGATGTTAAAAGATGCATTAAATGAGATGATCTTGGCTTACCAACAGCAAGGCAAAGAAATTCCTGTTGGTGGATGTTTAATTGAACAATTGCCTGTAGAGGTATAATTTGTCAGTTAAGAGACGTGATTTAATAAAGTATTTTGAAAAAAATGGATTTTATTTGCTGCGTGAAGGAGGCAATCATTCAATTTATACAAATGGTACAAAAACAATACCTGTCAAAAGACATCGTACTCTTGATAGAATTACCGCTAATCAACTGTGTAAACAAGCTAATTTGAAGCCTAAATTCTAATAGTAAAGAGTAAATTATGCACAAGTTATTATTCTTATTGTCTCTAAATCTTATTTTTGCAATTTTAGCTTATGCCCAGGGCGGTCACAAGCAGGTATCCGATGGGAACGCACTATTTGCTGAAGAAAAATATGATGAAGCTAACAACAAATATCGTGATGCTTTAATAGAAAATCCTGAATCGCCCATCATTCATTTTAATATTGGTGATGTTCTCTATAAAAAACGTAACTACGAAGAGGCCATTAAATCTTATGAAAAGGCTCTTTCTTCTGACGATCTGTTGTTGCAATCGAAAAACTATTACAATATAGGCAATACCCTTTACAAAATGGGCAAACTTCCTGAAAGCATTTTGATGTACAAAAAGGCCCTCGAACTTAATCCAAATGATGAAGATGCTAAATACAACTTAGAATATGTAAGAGCTAAGTTAAAAGACACAGCTCAAAAACAGCCACCGCAGAATCAACAACAACAACAACAACAACAACAACAACAACAACAAGATCAAACCACTCAAGAACAGAATCAAAAATCTCAAGAAGAGGAGCAACAGCAGCAGCAAGAAGAGCAGGCTGAAGCTAAAAACAATGAGAATCAAAACGAGCAGGAGCAGCAACAACAAAGTCAAGCCGAACAGCTTGAGGAAATATCTAAAGAAGACGCTGAACGAATATTAGACGCTTTGCAAAATGAAGAGCAAGATTTGCTCAAACAGCAAAGGAAAACTAAAAAAGGGCGCGCTTTTCGGGGTAAAGATTGGTAGAAATTTGGTTTAAACTTTAGAGAATGTAAAAGAAGCGATTCAATTATGTCTAGAGGTACGTGCGGAACGAGGTCTACCACTAACAATTAAAACGCGTCAAGTAGAGGTTTTAGTGTAAATGATTGCTAAATTAAAAATCAGATTTGCAGACTTTTTAATAATCTCTTTTATTTTAGCTTGGTCACCTTTAATCTTTGGTCAGGATCTTGAAATTAAAGCTTATGTGAATCGAACCACCATAGGATTAAACCAACAATTCGAACTGTCGGTTGAACTTTCAGGCTCAGATGCCAATCAGGCGCCGCAGCCTCCTTCACCAAATTTAGAAGAATTTGCAGCTTATTTAGGGTCCAGCAGTTCCCAAAATATTCAATTTATTAATGGTCGAATGTCTGTCACTAAAACTTTTACGCATCATTTTATAGCCACGAAAGTGGGTAAATTTCAGATAGACCCAATAAAACTTGACTATCAGGGTAAAACTTTTTCATCGGCTGCTATTACCATTGAAATTGTAAAAAGCCAGACAACTCCTCCTCAGAAAAGAACTCCAACTCAAAATCCCACAGTAAGAGACACTGAAGATTTATCAGGGCTCTTATTTTTGAAGGCAAACGTTAACAAGCGTCGTGTTTATCAAAATGAACCCGTAATTGTATCTTACAAAATTTATACCGCGGTTAATGTATCCAGTTATGGAATATCCCAGCTACCCAATACGGTCGGCTTTTGGACAGAAGAGTTCCCTACACCTCAGCGGCCTACTCTCTCTGATGAAGTAATTAACGGACGAAGATTCAGAGTAGCAGAAATTAAAAAGGTGGCATTATTTCCACAAGGTCCTGGCAATAAAACTCTGGATCCTTTAATTGTTGAATGCGAAGTTCAAGTTCGGAAGAGACGCTCAAGGCGAGATATATTTGACAGTTTCTTTGATGATCCTTTTTTCGGACTTACACAAACTGTAACACGCACCCTTAATTCAAATCCTATTTCTATCGAAGTTCTTCCTCTACCGCAAGAAGGTAAACCAACCGATTTTTCAGGTGCTGTTGGGAAGTATTTAATTTCAACTACAGTTGATAAAAAAGAGGTCAAAACTAATGAAGCTGTTACGTTGAGATTAAAAATTTCTGGAAAGGGGAATATAAAATTTCTTCCTCAACCAAAAGTAAGTTTCCCCCCAGACTTTGAAGTCTATGATCCAAAAATTATAGAAAATATTCAGAGGAAAGAAAACCAAATTTCAGGTAGTAAATCTTTTGAGTATGTCTTGATTCCACGATTTCCTGGAAATCAAATAATAAAGCCAATTTCGTTTTCATATTTCGATTTGTCTACAAAATCCTATAAAACATTATTAACTGATCCAATCGAAATATCCGTCACAAAAGGTGATGAACCATTGGTTGCTGTGGGAGTGGGTACCTCTAAGGAAGATATTAAATTCATTGGCCAAGATATTCGGTTTATTCAATTACGTTTGCCTGAATTCCATCAAGTTGGATCCATATTTTATAAAAGTTGGCCCTTTTATTTGCTTTTAATGCTTCCTCTTTTAATTTTGGGTGGTGGATTTGGATATAGAAAGCATTTAGATAAATTAAGTACAAATGTGGCTTATGCACGCAGCCGAAAAGCGAACCAGATGGCGCTGAAACGTTTGCGTAAAGCTAAAATACAAATGAATAAAGGCAATCTGAGAGAGTTTTACGGTGAAGTTTCTAAAGCACTCATGGGGTTCATTGGAGACAAGCTAAATGTATCTGCCGCTGGTCTCATAACAGATCAGGTGGCTGAAATGCTACGAACATACCACATCGATAAGGAGATTGTTTCTGATTATTTAGATTGTTTACAAACTTGCGACTACCGGCGATTTGCACCCACTAATTTGGACAATGGTGAGATGCAAGAATTTTTTGAAAAGGCTAAAAAAGCTATTATTAATTTAGAAAAGGAAATTTGAAGGTGGTTCGCCAGATTAAAAAACGATTTTACCAAATTATTATGCTATCATTATCGCCGTTACTTTTGGGTAGGTCTTTTGCTGGCGAAATAGACTCCTTTTACTTAAAAGGAAATGAATATTATCAAAAGGGCGATTATCAATCGGCTATAGCTGAGTATAAAAAAATTATAAATAGTGGATATGAGAGTTGGGGGGTTTATTTTAATTTAGGAAACGCTTATTTTAAAGAAGGTCAGATTGGACAGGCTATTTTGTATTTTGAACGGGCCAAAAGGTTAAATCCAAAAAACGAAGACATCAAGTTTAATCTTGAGTTAGCAAATTTATCCGTAGTAGATCGAATACCCCAAATTCCCCATTTTTTTCTTTTTGCATGGATTTCAAATCTTGTTCACTTGATGAACTTGCACACATTAGGCGTCACAACCATAGCCATTTATTTGATTTTGATCGCGTTGATTTTACTACGTATTTTTTTAAGGGCAGGCCAATTTAGAAGACTCGCTAATATTTCTATTGGATTATCCAGTATTTTATTATTTATTTTTGCAGGCATTTTTTCCATCAGAATATATGAAAATGAAGCCAAAATTGAAGGTATTGTAGTAGTAGACAAAGTTGATGTTAAAAGCGCGCCTGGTGAAGCAGGCACTGATGTGTTCACACTACATCAAGGGGTTAAAGTGCAAATAAAAGATCGCTCTGGAGCATGGGCTAAAATTAAGCTTTCTGATGGTAAAGTGGGTTGGCTGAAAGCAGAGGTTATAAAAAAGATATGATCTCAAAACCCCAAAATTATGGGGTTTTTTAATTTAGTGGAATAGCTTCAAAATAATCAAATAAATTATGGCGATAAATTTATCATTAATTTTAATAAATCGGTGAAAATATGTTTAATCCGTGTCATCTTTATTCTATTTGTTTTAAATAATTATAGTTAAAAAATATCTGATAGCCATTAGGATTCGAAATGACAGTTTACTAAAAACCCGTGCAGATAGAATTCAAAAAAATTAAAGCTGATTTTATGTCTCAATATCGAATTAATGTTGAAAAGGCATTAATTCTGACTTTGATGATTTTTATTTTATTGATTTATATGTCACCTAGAGTAGATGTGGTGATAGAAGCAAAACAGCCCAAAAATATAATATTAACTTTAGAGAATATCCCAATAACACGCCAAGTAGCACGAAGGCCACCCCCACCTAAACCAAGCGTACCAGTGCCTTCCGATGATGAAAGCATTCCCGAGGATGAGACTATCGAAGAGACTACACTGAAATATGACACTTTTTTTGACCAAATTCCAGAAGGCATGACAGGCTTAGGTACTGTTCCACTAACGCCACCACGACCCATGGCTTGGGTTTTCCCCGAATTTCCCGAGGACGAGAAAAAAAGGGGAATACAAGGTGTGGTCAAACTCAGCATCCATATTGACGAAAAAGGTTATGTAGTTGAGGTAATTGTAATTGAAAATTCCACGGGAAGTGAGAAATGCGCACAAGCCGCAATTGAAGCAGCTTATGGAAGTAGATTTTTCCCTGCTAGAGAAGGAAAAAAGCCAGTTGGATATTGGATAACCCAGCCTTATCGTTTTGATCTTAGGAAATAAAAATCTACACAAATGCTAACTAAGTTAGCAACCAATGCTAATTTTTTTACCAATCATCATCATGGCTAATTTTTTATCTTAAAATTTAGAACAAAATTTTAAAGTAAATCGTTAGAAATAGTGCATGCAATTTAGTTTTTTAATTAAAAATTAATGGCATGACGTTTGCAATAAATTTTAATGAATAAACTTTAAGACCGCATAAAACTTAAATCGTTACTAGAGGAGAGGATAAAATGAAGAAGTTAATAATATTAAATTATCAGTGGTTGATATTTATTTTAAGTTCAACCTTTTTCCTTTCAGGTTGTTATACTCAACTTGCCAAACCTCATGTTCAAAGCGAAGATAAAGAAATTTATGTGGAAGAAAATCAGGATTATGAGGATGAAGAAGAATATGTAGAGGAAGAGGATGCAGAATACGAGGAAGACCATATAATACGTAAGTATTATCATGATATCCATTATTATGGATATTATCCTGACCCTTGGTGGTACGATCCATTTTTTGATCCATATTTTTATAATTATTATTCGCCCTATTCAAATCATCTCTCCTTTTATATAGGGTATTATGATCCTTATTATTATGACCCATATTATTGGTACGATCCTTACTGGTATTATGGTGGTTCTTACTTTCGCTATGGTTGTCTTAGGAGTCCAGGTCGTTATTATTCATACTATCCAGTTTATTATTCAAATGTGAATTCTATACCATCTAAAAAACGAAGTTTCACGCGTAGAAGAAATAGGATTGAGGATGATTTTGGATACGATTCCCAAAGAGTAGCAGTAAAAAGTACTAGTCGAACTGGAAGCCTTAATAAAACCAGCGGGGATAGTGAAGAGAAATCTTCAAAATCGATAAGGCGAAGAAGAAAAAGTAAATCTGATGGAATTGCAGTCGAATCTGAGAAATCAGGTAATAAAAGATCCCATTCACCTTCTCTGAAAGATAAGACTAACCGAAGAAAGAAAAAATCTGCAATTAGCAATGAAACTAAGAAACCGTCGTCAAGACCTGTATCGAAAAACATCAGAACTTCAAAAATAAAACCGGTTGTGAAATCAACTGGTAAGAGTAAAAATAATTCAAGCTATAAAAATAGGCGTTCAAAAAAAGGAATCAAATCAAATATCAGACGTAACAGCACTAACCAGGGAAATAAAAAAAGTAGAATTACGAATAGAAAATATGTTAAGTTTAATAAAAAGAGCAGTGGTTCAAGTTTACGCAGAAGTAACTCTCCGGTAAGAAGTTCTAAAAGCAGCTTTAAATCAAGCTCCGCAAAAAGATCTTCTTCCAGTCGAAGAAGTAGACATTAAATGCATTAATGATATGATATTAAAAAGGTGATGCAAAAATGTTAATGAACAAAAATAAAATCGGGTTGCTTTTAGTAATTTTCCTAATATTTTTGACTATAAGGACAAGCAAAGCGCAGGAAGAAATCTTCTCCTTGGGAATTCAACTGGGTACTGGTGCAAGAGCCTTGGGGATGGGTGGTGCTTTTACTTCAATTGGTGGAGATTATTCTGCTTCTTTTTGGAATCCTGCAGCCCTTGCTGATATTAAAAGAATTGAAGTATTTGGTTCTATAAGTCATCTCAAGAGTGAAAATACAACTGAATTTAGCGCTTTTGCAACAGAGCATGACGCATCTTTTACAAAATTAAAAGATTTTGGCCTTGCCTACCCAGTTCCTACTATTCGAGGAAGTTTAGTGTTTTCATTTGGCTTTAATCGAATAAAATCTTATGATTCTAATTTTGCTTTTCAATGGTTCAATTCAACTGAAAATGATTTGGTGAATCAAGCTTGGAGAGATTTACAAAATGGAGGTTTAAACGCCTGGATACTCGCAGGTGCTGTAGATATATCCAAAAATTTATCCGTTGGAGTAGGGTTAAATTTCTGGACAGGTGGCGATGATTTTGAATCAACATTTCGTGAGCAAGATAGAGATGATAATTATACATTTGAATCTTATACTGTTGAAAATAATCTTAAATCAGATGTTAACGGAGTCAATGTAAAACTTGGTGCCCTTTACAGGCTTAATAGTTTTATTCGATTCGGAGCAACTATTTCAACGCCTACAACCTTTAAAGTTGAAGAAGAGTGGTCATTCAATGAGGAGTTAATTTTTGACGACGGAACTTTTGATGATTCTCTCGATACTGGAATTTTTGAATATAAAATCCAATCCCCTTGGACTTTTACAACCGGTGCGTCGATTAATCTTCTTAATTTTGTTTTGTCTGGAGATGTAGAATATAACGACTGGTCTCAGATACAATATACAACCGAACCGCCAATTGAAGGTTTATCAGAAACCGAGGCGAATCGACTGATTCGGGATAATTATAGACCAACTACTCGGATTCATTTAGGGGCGGAGTTCACCCTTCCTTTAACAGGACTAAGCTTCAGAGCTGGGTATATAAAGGATCCGTCAATTTTGCAGAATAGGGATCCTGATGAAGACAAACAATTTTATACGGCAGGTTTAGGCTTTCTATTGAATAAACAGGTTAAATTAGACGTTGCTTATGTTCATGGATTTTGGAAAAGTTACAATTCTGGTTTAGACGAAACCGATGATATAGGTAATTATTTAGAGGATATCAAAGTTAATAAAGTTTTTGTTACCCTTGCCTTCCGATATTAATATTTTCGATTAATACCTTAAATATATTTTTGAATAATAGAGGAACATTTATTCAAAAATATTGTATTTTCAAGTAAGGTGATCTTAGTCAAAACTAAAAATCAAATAGGTGCTACAATGTTCAAAAAATCTTCCTTTTTGTGTTTTACTATAATTTTATTATTTATTGGATGTGCTTCGACGTCCTCCATAAAAAGAACGGAAACCATTACGATTATTCTTAAAAATGGCGATAAAATTGAGGCCAATGTGTTGGATATCTGGCATAATAAAGTTGTTTTCAAAGCAAAGGATTGGAGGAAGGCATACGAGTACGGCGAAGTTATAAATGTGGAGCGTATCGAGGGAATTAGAATTGCTGATGGAAGCATACTTTCTGTTGATGATTACAATGCCTACCGAAAGGGAGATACAATAAAGGCCAAGGAAAAAGATTCTGTCAAAAAAGAAACCATAACAGAAGTTACAGAATCAGAGGTTGATAAAACGGGTGATTTTCAGTACGAAGAACTCAAAAAAAAGCCTATTGCTGAAATGACGGAAAATGAATTTAAATATTTTATCATGATGAAGCAGAAAGAATCAAACGCACAAAAAGAAGAAACCACTGGAGAAAAGCAAGCTTCTACTATTGAACCAATTAAAGAAGAGGTGGCAGAAACTAAACCGGTTTCTAAAGAGATGGAGAAGAAGGAAGAAAAACTACATTTTCAAGAAGAGGATGTTTTTTCTTCAAAGTCAGAAGCTCAGGATCGAGGACTCGGCATGAGGCTGCCACAGGGTTCCTTTTCACCTTTAACCTCGTCATATGGTTTTCAATTAGAAGCGGTGGTGGAATCTTTAATAGAAGCAGGATTGGCTACTTCTTATATAAGTTATTTGAATAAAAAATCCAGCTTGGGTGAAGAATTAACATCCACTGAGACTACTTTACTCACAATGATTGAAAAAAATCCTAAATGGCAGGAGAAATTGGATGATTTAAAATATCTCAATCGTATGGCACAAAAAACGCTTACCCGAGCATATCTATATAACCCAGATGAATTAAGTACCAAATTGGGCTTGATATTTGATCAGGATTTGGATATGGACTTTATAGATTTAATGGATCAATTGCACCGAAAATTTGGCGAAGATGTGAATATGGGCGAATTTAGAGTATTGGTTGGTGTCTTGGGTGAAAGCGGCGGAGGAGCCATAAAAGAAATTCTCGAAAAATACGCTTCATGGCAGTTTGTTTTAAATAAAAAGAATTCTATGGTTTCTAAATAGTCATCCTTCCTCCTTTCCTCTAAACTAAACGGCAATTGTAGTAGTCTTTTCGCTGCAATTGCCGTTTTATTTTATATATTACTCAGCAAAAGTTATATCTAAAATTATAATTTTCTTTTGAAATTTTTGTTTGCATACCAAATTTTTATTTTATAATTTTAACTATGTTTTGCTGTTTATTTGAAATGTCCTCTTAATTATCGTGAAAAAATTAGTTTGCATACCTTTGTAAGATTTATGTTGTATAATAAACGATATAAATTTTTTATTCTAATCTTTTTATCATTCATTATTTCTTATAAATATACTGATTCTCAAAGTAAGGTTAATTTCACCGCCCAGGACTATCTTAACCAGGGTTTATCGCTTTACAAACAAGGAAAAATCTTACCCGCTATTGAAGCAATTAAAGTAGCGGTAAACAAAGATCGAAAATTTGCTGAAGCTTATCATCAATTGGCACTTCTTTATATAAAATTAGGTACCATCGAAGGTCGCATGAAAGCTACTCGGTCTTTAGAAAAGGCTTTACGTTTAGATCGTAAAAATGTTAGGTATCATCTCTCTATGGCCAAATTGTTACTTAAAAAAGGTATGCAAGGCGCGGCTAAGAGTCGGTTTAAAAAAGTTTTAAAACTTGATGCTAATAATGCCGAAGCATATTATTATTTAGGACTTATGAAAAAAGAGGATATGCTTTGGTATCAAGATTTGATTAGCCCTCAGGGGTACATCGTTTTTGATTTCAAAAAATACGCCAATGAAGATTTGTTAGAGGCCGTGAAATATTTTAATAAAGCCGTAGCCCTGGATCCGAAATTTGCCAAGGCCTATTACCATTTAGCCCTCATGCAGTATGAATTATATGATTATAAATCTATGGCCGATTATTTACAAAAGGCTATCGATGCCGAGCCCAATAACAAAGATTTTTATCTTTTTTTAGGGCTTGCTTATCATCGCATGGGTAGGTATGATTCGGCCTATGAGTCCTATAACAAGGCAAAACTATACATGTCTGAGCAGGAACTCGCTCTTTTTAATTCCATAGAACTGCTTTTAAATCCGCAGTTAAAAAAACAATTTGCTGCTTTAAGCGGTAAAGAAAAGCAGGAATTCGAAATCATATTTTGGAAGCAACGAGACCCCTATTTTATTACCGATTACAATGAAAGAATATTAGAACATTACAGTCGATTTGCTTATGCTAATATGCGTTTCGGATTTCCAGAAAAAGGAATAGAAGGGTGGAGGACGGATCGAGGAAAAGCCTATATTCGTTTTGGTGCTCCAAAAGTTAAATTTCGTACCCGCCCCTATTTGGAACTTGCTTCTCGTGGGAATCCACTGATACCGTCGCAAGAATACTGGGACTATGACGATTTCCAATTAAGTTTTGAAGATCCTTATTTAAGCCGCAATTTTACTTTCAAACGCAGTTTCAATCCAGATGAAGATTCTAAATACTTGTTCGGTAAGCTGATAAAAGACCTGCCAGATTATTATGACCATAACTTTAATGGCATTAAATTCGAGTTACCACATTTGATTACCCAATTCAAAGGGGATTCTGGTAAAACAAAAATTGAATTATATTACGGGGTCCCTCGCGATCATGTCAGCCTTACGGCCTGGGGAGACTCTATCAAGGCTATGCTAAAAAAAGGTGTTTTTATATTTGATGAAAATTGGCAAGACATTTCAAGAACGATACAATTACGCAAATATTCTATAGCTGGTACCGTTGATAAACAGGATTCACATTTTCTGCTTGACAGACATCCATTGGAATTGGAACCAGGAAAGTATCGTTTTTGCCTGGAACTTGAAGATGAAAATTCAGGTAATGTAGGTATATTTCGGGAACAAATTAATATACGACCATTTCGTCAAAAGCGACTTGACATGAGCGATTTACTATTAGCCTGCAAAATTGAAACCAATTTGTCATTCCCGGTCTATAATATTGGTAATCTAAATATTATTCCTAGTCTTTTTCATACATTCACCCCCAATCAACCTGTTTTTGTGTATTTTGAAATATACAATTTGAGTCTAGATGAAAATAATCTTTCGCATTACCAGGTGGAATCCATTCTTCAGCCATTAAAAAGCGATAAAAGTACCTTAGCCAATCTTGCCTCTCGTGTTGGTAGAATCTTTGGATTAGGTAAGACGAAAGTTACTCAGGTGAGCACTTCGTATAGATATATAGGAAATTTAAAAATGGAACGCCACCATAGTTCTATACAATTAGCGAATGCTATATCTGGAAAATATATGCTAACCATTAGAATCACGGATTTGAATAGTGGACAAAAAGTTGAAAATGATGTGAGATTTGTGATAATAGAAAATACAAATGAATTTTCTGTTGAATAAAATATAAAAAATAGCTATTTAATTATAATTAAAAATAAATCAACAAAAAGGAGATGCGATAACATCATGAATGATTTAATAAGGCGAGCAATCTGGATTGCGTTATTAATTATTGCTTTACCGATTTTATTAGCAGCAACCTTTTTTAGTCAGCCTAAAGACGTATCATTTCAGCTATTTTTCACCAGTGACCTTTACGGCTACCTGAAACCGTGTGGCTGAAAGGCCAACCAGTTTGGTGGACTGGCTCGGCGAGCCAGCTATATTAAAAGTGTAAAACAAAAAGCAAACTTTCAATTGTTAGTAGACTGTGGGGACTTTGGAAGTACAAAATTAAAACCTCAAAACCTTAAAGTGCAATACTTGCTAAAGGGGATGTCTCTTTTGAAGTATGACGTTATTAATCTGGCGGAGAGAGACCTGCAGTATGGCCCTGAATTTTTGGAAGAAATGAAAGAGAAATATCAACTGCCATTTATATCTGCTAATGTTTACTATTCTGGTACCAAAAAGCTTTTTGCTAAACCTTATGTTATCAAAAAAATGGGGGGTGTGAAAGTTGGTATATTCGGGGTGGCAAAAGCTGAGGGAGTGCAAAGATTTGTTAATCCAGGAACCGGATTCGAAATTTCAGAGCCTTTTTTAGCCGCGCAAGCCGCCGTAGATTATTTAACAAGAGAATGCCAGGTGGTCATTGCCCTTTCTCATCTCGGCTTAAGTGGTTCTAGAGCTTTAGCAAAAAAAATAAATGGAATAGACATCATAATTAGTGGCCACGATGGACACCGCTTAAGACAGCCAGAGCATATTGGTAATACCGTGATTATGCAAACAGGTACTCAGGGTAAGTATTTAGGTCATATAGATTTCAAGGTCTCTTCAAAGAAAATCACTTCAATTGCAGGAAAGGTTGTACCATTGAGTAGAAAAATCAACGATGATGCTTTACTTTCTAAAGTAATCAAGGAATATGATGAAGCATTACTAGCGACTTACCCTATGGAAAGTCCTAAAGCTATAAAGAAATTTACCCCTTTAAGTGAAAGAAGTTGCATGGTCTGTCACCGCAAACAATACCAACAGTGGCAAACGACTCTACACTCTCATGCCTGGCAAACTTTGGTAGAAAAAAAGCAAAATCACAATCCAGAATGCCAACAGTGCCACACTACTCGATTTGGCGAAACCATTGGCTTTACCTCCATTTATGAAACTCCAGATTTGGTAAATGTTCAATGTACACAATGCCACCGAGAAACCAACGGTAACGTTCTTAACCATATAAATCGCTTTCGGGGAAAGCCTCGTTCCACTAACCGTGGAACCAATGATCAGGCTAAGTTAGATTTTAAACCTATTACAGAAACGACTTGTCTAAATTGTCACAACGAAGATAACAGTCCACATTTTAATTATGAGGAATTTTTGACAAAAGTAACACATTGATTGTGCATTGCCAGCAACTAATGTATTGGTAAAACTAAACTTTTGTTTAAATCATTTGTGAATTAGGAAGACTTGAAGTCTTCCTTTTTTATTTTATCTTCTCCTGATTAAAAGGGTTGACAATCCAACGGAGATTGGTTATATTTAGTCAATTTTTTAACTTTGTGGGTTAAAACATTGAATAACTAACTAAACATTTAAATTCAACCAGAACTGAATCAAAGGTTATGGACTTAGGATTATCGGGTAAAGTTGCTCTGGTTGCGGCATCCAGTCAAGGATTAGGGAAAGCCGTGGCAATGGGGCTGGCTCATGAGGGCGCGAGAGTTGTAATTTGCGCCAGAAGTAAAGAACAGTTAGAATCCACCTGTGGTGAAATCCAATCGAAAACTGGCGCTGAAATCTTATCAGTACAAGCAGATCTTACCAAATATAATGAAATCAAAAACTTGGTTGCCGCGACTATAAAATCCTTCAGTACCATTCATATTTTGGTGAACAATGCCGGAGGTCCACCCCCTGGATTTTTTGGGGAGTTGTCTGATGAAGATTGGAATAAAGGATTTGAACTCACACTAATGTCTGCTGTGCGTTTAACCCGTGAAGTCCTGCCATTTATGAAAAAGCAAAAGTGGGGCCGAATCATTAACATTGCTTCTATTTCTGTAAAACAACCCATTGACAATTTACTTTTATCTAACAGTCTTAGATTAGGGGTTTTGGGTTGGGCTAAAACGGTGTCGAGTCAGGTCGCGGCTGAAGGAATTTTAATAAACAATGTCTGTCCTGGCTGGACCCGGACGGAGCGGGTTAAAGAACTTCTTCAAGCACGTTCTAAAGCCGAAGGGAGAACTCCGGAAGCGATTGAGAAGAGAATTGTCAATGGTATCCCTATGGAGCGCATGGGTGTGCCGGAAGAGTTGGCAAATTTAGTAGTTTTTTTGGCTTCTGAGCGGGCCAGCTATATTACTGGTACTTCGATTCAAGTAGACGGAGGAGCGGTAAAAGGTATTTATTAATAAACAATTCTTAGTCGAAAAGAATAACACTCCTTTGATAAAATAATTAAGACACCTTTTAACAACTCTTTTTCAGATGATCATTAAGTTAATATTCCTTTTACATTAAAGCAAATTTAGAATTAGTATGTAAAAATATTGTAGGTTCAGGAATTATTTTATGATAAAACGAATTAAAATCAAAGGATATAAATCTTTCAAGGAGTTGAGTCTTGAATTGAAACCGCTCACGGTCATTTTTGGACCAAATGCATCAGGCAAAAGTAATTTCCTGGATGCTCTATATATTCTCTCACGAGCCGTTAAATCTAAAAATTTCAAAGAAGTATTCGAGGGACATCGCGGCCTTCCTTTAGAAAGTTTTTACTATGGAGACGAGGGTTATGAAGGACTTCTTAAAAAGTCCAATCTACAATTTACTTTGGAAGTCGATGTGGAAATCTCTCACATAATTAAGAAAAAGGTCGAGGAAATTGTCCTGGCAAAAAGAAAAGGTATTAATTCACAAGGATTGTCAAAGCAGATTATTACTGAACCCTTGTTGCGGTATCGTCTTAAAATAGAAGCACTAACCGAAACCGGCTATTTACGCGTAATGGATGAACGGTTATGTGCGATTAAACCGAACAGTGAAGAAAATAAAAAACGAACACCATTTTTAGAACAAAAAGGTGATCGCATTCACCTTCGTATGGAAGGTCAAGCACATCCTTTTTATCATCAGATCGGTTTAGATCATACAATTATTTCAACCGCACTTTATGAACCACATTACCCTCACATTACCGCTTTTAGGATGGAACT
This sequence comes from bacterium, assembly GCA_046758365.1. GTDB lineage: Bacteria > Zhuqueibacterota > Zhuqueibacteria > Oceanimicrobiales > Oceanimicrobiaceae > JBHIAC01. The sequence goes on along the minus strand of JBHIAC010000033.1, from coordinate 4,451 downwards.
TGCTAACTGGTATACATATTACCTCGAACCTAGAGCACTGATGAGAGAGGAAGTTCCCCTAGCTGAGATTGAAAGTCTCGGCCCAAGAGGTGAAAATCTTGCTGCATTTTTAAATACACTTAAACATAGATACGCAAAAGACTATGAAAGCTTTAATCTTTCCCTTAAGCGAATGTTACCAACAGATGCGAGTATAGAGGTTGAACATCTTAAAGAAGGACGGGTTGGATTGCAACTTTCTGAAAATGGTAATTGGTTCTCTGCACGTCTAATTTCTGAAGGGACGTTGCGTCTCATCGGTCTTTTAGCAGCGATTCATCCCAAAAATCCTGCTACTTTGGTGGCCTTTGAAGAACCGGAAAATGGGGTTCATCCAGTTAGGATTAAGATAATAAGCGATGCTTTGAAGAATGCTGTTCAAGAGCACGGAAAGCAAATCATAGTAACAACTCATTCTCCAACCTTACTTGAATGCTTTGATGACAAAGATCTTTTCGTTTGCAGTAAGGAAAATAACCAAACTAAAATAAGACAATGTTATGGTGGACTTTTCCGAAAGGGAGACATAGAACATGCTTTGGGCCTGGAGGAGAAAATCTTGAGAGGAGACTTTGGTGGATAAAATAAATATTCTTTATTTCCTTGAAGATCGCGCTCAAGAAAAAGTTAGAAAATTAGAAGAAAGCATCAAATTGACTCATCCTTTAAGAAATAGAGTAGTCTATGCTGTGCCTGATCCACATATTGAACGCTGGTACATTATGGACCAAAGAGCTTTTAAAAATGGAATAGGATCGAACTGGGCACCTGATTTGCCTTGATATAAATGTAAAAAAGGATTTTATAAACAGGTTCTTAATCAGGCATTAAAGGATGCAAACATAAGCTCTTTATTAGGCGGTGCAGAATATGCAGAAAGAATTGTGGAAAATATTGAGAATTTAGATTTATTAAGTCGTCAGAATAGCGGCTTTCAAAATTTTGTAGAACAATTGAGAAGATCGTTTAGAGATAAGATGAGAAAAAAATAATAATAAAATAAATAAATCATAAGGATAAGAAAATGAAAAAATCATTATGTCTGCTTTTATTAGTACTTATTTGCCCAGTAAAACTAGAGGCCCAACGAATTGTTGAACAAAAACTTTTAATTGATCTGCCTACTGCGGGAACCCTTGAACGCGGTAGTTTTAATATTGATCTGCGTATGTTTGAGAACGGAGGACTGCTTGGTGGTATAGAGGTCGGTATAACACCAAGATTTATGTTTGGAATTTCTTATGGCGGAGAAAACATTATTGGTGAAGGCGATGTGAATTGGAATCCGTCTCCGGGGTTCCAGGCACGCATTCGAATATTGGACGAATATTTTTCCACGCCTGCTATTACCCTCGGGTTTAATTCCCAAGGATATGGCCCTTATGATAATACTTTGAATAGGTATGCCATTAAATCACGTGGCTTTTTTGCCGTCGCAAGTAAAAATTACGCTATCTTATTCAATCTTGGTTTGCATGGCGGGATAAATTACAGTCTGGAAAATAATGACAATGATGACGATATAAATTTCTTTTTTGGAGCGGATTTCAGCTTTAATCGAGAGATTCGATTTATCATTGAGTATGATTTAGCACTCAACGATAACAACGACCAAGAATATGGTTCTGGTAATGGATACCTAAATGCAGGCCTCCAATGGTGCTTTTCAAATCGGCTATTTCTCGAATTTAATTTAAAAAATATTTTAGAAAACGGAGCTGCAAATACAAGAAGAGAATTCAAAATCGGTTACCTCGAATTTTTTTGATAATACAGAAAGTGGGAATTTCTTATGACAAAAGGCCGGCGGTTATTTTTCGGTATTGTTATTTTTGTAGTAATAATTTTCATCACCCTCACCATTCTCAGTTATCGTCTTATTACTAATTCTTTGCCTAAAATTTCTGGCTCAATAACTCTGGAAGTTCTGAACCGTCCCGTCAAAGTTTATCGGGATGAATATGGCATACCCCATATATTTGCAGAAAATGAACGCGATTTGTTTATTGCTTCGGGATATATTACGGCACAGGACCGCCTTTGGCAAATGGATTTGAACCGCCGAGTTGCCAGTGGAAGGCTTTCGGAAATTTTTGGAGAAGCTACAATTGAAAGTGACAAGTTTATACGCACCTGGGGCTTTGCAAGAACGGCTAAAGAGATTGTAAATATTCTTTCTCCTGAATCTCGAATGGCTTTGGAAGCCTACGTTGAAGGCGTTAACACCTATATTGCAAGCCACCAGGACCGACTTCCTATAGCTTTTACTCGGTTAAAATATAATCCAGAAAAGTGGAAAATAGAGGACAGTATTGCCTACATCCGTTTGATGGCGTGGAAGTTATCTTTCAGTTGGTATGTAGATCTTGTTTTGGGTCAATTGGTAGAGAAGTTAGGTGAGGAAAAAGCCCAGGAAATTTTTCCTGATTTTCCAAAGCAAGGACCATATATTATTTCAACGGATGTTGTCCCTTTTTGGACTGAGACCCAACAATTCGTAAATACCGGATTGGCGGTTCGTAACTTTCTAGGCATTCATGGTGCTCATTTGGGAAGTAACTCTTGGGTTGTTTCTGGTGAAAAGTCCACTTGTGGAAAACCCCTATTGGCCAATGACCCCCATTTAGAATTAACGACTCCTTCAGTTTGGTACGAAATGCATCTTTCCGGTGGTGATATTAATGTTTCTGGCGTAGCGCTACCAGGGGTGCCTGGCATGGTTATCGGTCACAATCAATATATCGCCTGGGGGCTGACCAACGGAATGGTTGATGATGTAGATTTTTATGTTGAAAAACTGAATCCAGAAGATTCCCTTCAGTATTTGTATCTTGGAAAGTGGAAGGATGTGAAGGTAGTTGAAGAGGAAATTGCTGTCAAAAATGCCAATCCCATTTTAGTAGAAATATACACTACTCAAAACGGACCTATTATCTCAAATATCCATCCCTTATTAAAAGGCGATGGAACGGTGGTTTCCATGCATTGGGTTGGGCAGCTACCAAGCGATGAGATGGCGGCTTATTTAAAATTACACAAGTCGAAGAGTTGGGAAGAATTTACTGAAGCCCTACAAACTTTCAAGGTACCTGCCCAAAATTTTATCTTTGCTTCAATAGACGGGGACATAGGCTACTATTTGGCAGGCGCCATCCCTATTCGCAAAAACACGACTGGCATTTTACCACACAAAGGCTGGCTGAAGAGTGGGCAATGGATTGGCGAGGTCCCCTTTGAGAAGCTTCCCCATATTTTAAATCCACCCGAAAACTATATTGTTACAGCTAACAACAAAATTGTTGATGAAAGATATCCATACTATATCACCAACCTCTGGGAACCTCCCAGTCGCGCTGCCCGGATTCATCAACTCCTTTCAGAAAAAGAGAAGTTTTCAATTGAAGACTTTAAATCGATGCAAACAGATGTGGTTTCTGTCCACGCTCAAAGGATATTGCCTTTGCTTTTAAGCGCTGTGAAAACAAAACTGAACTCTACAGACAACGATAGCTTGCAAACACTTTATGATTTAATTAAGTATTGGGACTGTCGGGAAACCACTGAAAGCATTGCTACTTCTATTTTTCATGCCTTTTTTCTGAAGCTGACTGAAAATACGCTTAAAGATGAAATGGGTGACTTTTTATACAATAATTATATTCGCTTAGGCAATGTACCTAATCGGGTTATAGCAGCCTTGTTAGAAGCGGGTAACTCTGAGTGGTTTGATAATATTGACACAGCAATTGTCGAAACACGAGAGGACATTATTGCCAAAAGTTTATTAGATGCTGGTGAGATGTTAAAAAGCTTAGCGGGAGAAAACATAAGCCATTGGGCCTGGGGCGAAATTCATAAATTGACTATGGCTCACCACCTTGGCATTAAAAAACCGTTAGACATCATATTTAATTTAGGACCCTTTCCCAGGGGTGGCTCTACCATGACCATCAATAATGCTGAATACCAATTTAATAGGCCTTTTAGATCTGTGCTTGGGGCTTCGACTCGACAGTTAGTTGACTTCTGTGATATAAATAATTCTTTGTCTGTCATAACCACAGGGCAATCTGGCCAGAGAATGAGTGACCATTACAAAGACCAAACTCCCCTCTGGTTGACCGGTAATTACCATTCGATGGTCATGGATAGCACAAAAATCGTTGAGACGGCTGAAGAGCTCTTGATTCTAAGTCCAAAATAAGTGTAAAATAGATTTTTTGACAAAATAATAAAATACGGTTACCAAATTAATTCACAATATACCATGAATGAAAAATTAATAAACGACTTAAGACCTGGGGACAAAGTTATTTCTTTTTTGGTTCTTCGTAAAAAGGAACTTAAAACCAAGCGGGATTCGAATGAAACCTATTTGTCATTAGAATTAGGCGATGCCTCCGGCCGCATTA
>JBHIAC010000032.1:0-24347 GCA_046758365.1 bacterium | reverse complement strand
ACTTCTGCAAAATTAATTTAAAGCATGCTCAAAATGGGTGTACAGGCTTCAGCCTACCTATGACAATCTCAACCTAAAGGTTGTTCACCTTATTTTACAGAAGTCTAAATAAACCACTTTGTCATCTAAAAAAATCATTCTTATTAATTCATCTAACTACTGCAATGCTCTTTTGATATCTGTTAGCTTCTCAAAGTTATCAAATTCTAACAAGAATGATGCTTCAAGTATCTCCTTGGTTTCATAAATACCCGCTTTAAGCTAACTTCCGAACAGCGAAGATTCAGAGTATCAACAATTTCCTCCACATCTGAACTCCACTAATGCAGAAAACTTTCGATTATTTGATCCAAAAGTTCTGCTCTCTTCCTCCAGGAATTTTCCTTGCCGTATCTAATTCTTTGTTGAATGAGTTTAGTAGAATTATTCTCAAAAGCGATTTTCAGATTTTGGTTAAACTCTTCGGCATTAGCGCAGTAAATTACAAAATTACTCTCTGTGAAATCCTCACCAACCTCTGTGGTAACTACCGGCAAGCCACTGGCAATGTATTGCAAAATTTTTATTGGATTTGTCCTTAATATATATCGGCTGCGAATATACGGCACGATTCCAACATCAAAATGATCTAAACAGTATTTAACGCCAATCGATGGTACGGGACCAGGCCAAAATACGTTCGAAGGAAGCTTGGCAAGTTTTTTTGCAACGTCTGGCGCTTGCAAGCCAATAAGGGCAATCATACTCGTAGGGTTCTTTCTTGCAATATATTCTATAAGCGCCAAATTAATATTGATGCTGACATAACCCACAAATCCGAAAATCGGCCTATTCGTTTGCTCTTCAAACCATCTGTCAATGCGATTCTTTAAGGGGTGATCTTCATAATCCTCGAGGAGATTGACGCCGTGGGGAATGTAATTAACATTTGAATGCTTCATTCTTAAATCATCATAAATACGACGTGATGCTGTAATTACAAGATCGCTTGTTGACAACATTTTATCTTCCGCTTGCGCCATTATTTCATTATTAACTAAATAATCAACACAAAAATAGATTTTTAAGGCATCGGGAAATATTTTGTTTAGAATATAAAACTGTGGATCAAATGAGATGACAATCTCTGGATAATAATTATATCCCAAAGCTTGGCGAATGAGTTTTGTTGTCGCCCAATAGAGGATCTGGTTACGTAGAAAACCCGGGGGCACGCATACTTCCCTTATATTGACTCTCGCAGGCTCGATATCATGAAATTTAAACTGTTTTAAATATCTATAATTAAAGCGATCCTTGATGATTCTGTAAAGAGTTATAAACACTATGTTATTCTGAAGCTTTGCCAACTCCAAAGTAACAAAATGCTTACTTATCAAAGGAGAATGCCAGGGTTGGATACTGGCTATCAATATATTTTTATTGGAAAGATATTTCATTCATTTTAACCTGGTCATCAATATAAAAGAATAGATTAGTTTAGCCTTAGAATCAATGTTCCAAGGCGTCAATAATCAAAGAGGATATTTCTTCCGCTTTTCTTTTCCATGAAGTATTTCTCACCTTGTTGAGCCGTTGCATTCGTTTAAATTCGTCTTTTTCATGGATAGCCATCCGTAGATATTGGTGGAATTCAAATTTATCTTGAGCAATATATACAACGTCTTTAAAAAAGTGCACTTCAGGGAATGAAACCGATACTATGGGTTTGCCGGTGGATAAATATTCTCGCAACTTGATCGGACTGCGATGGAAATCAAAGTCATGGTTTGTAATCCAAGGTATAATACATACATCGAATGCTTTTGCATATTTGGGCAAGACGTTGTAATTCCTCTTTCCAAGAAAATGGACATTTTTAAATTTGATTAATAAGTTCATCTCTACGTTCACTCTACCTATTAACACAAAGGACCAGTGTGGTTCCTGTTTAGCAAGATACGTTAATAATTCTTGATCAATAAAATATTCTATGGCACCAAAATAACCTATAATTGGACTCTTAATTTTTTGAATATCCTCTGATATAGCGGTTTGTTCACTCATAGCTAGTGAGAAATGATGATAGTCAACCGCATGAGCAACATGAAATGAACGAGGATTCAGTTCACATCTTTCTTCAAACAGTTTACGATTTGGGTAAAATACCAAATCAGCGTTTTTGATTAACCGTTTTTCCATTTCACGAACACTATCAGGAACACCATTATAGGCTTCGAATTTATCAACACAATGGTAGATTGTGAGCTTCTCATGTAGACGCCCCATAATCTCTACTGCCGTAGGTAAAACAATGTATAAAATAGGCTCTTGAAAATGGAAAAACTTCATAGCAATTTTAAGCTGCAACAACAGCAAATACCTGTTTATGTACTTGATCGAAACATACTTGTATAGTGGAATAATTATTGGAGATAAAATTAGAAGATTAGTTTGCGCCCATTTAGCCCAGCGGGTTAGGCTCTTTATTTTATTGAAAAGACGATAGAAGAAAGCTTGATCAGTAAGACTGGGAAAACGAATCCCAATGGAATTGACAAACATCACTCTATTGTGCTTTGCAAACTGTTTCATAATATGGTGCACAGAGTGAGGGTTGTGATACCACCAATCTTCACCGGCGAAGCAGACAATACATTTATTTTTGAGCATATTTGATTGGAGCATAATACTGATACTGATTATTAAACACAGCATAAATATGACCAAATTGAAGCATCAACTTTCTGAGCACCCACAGGAAGCCGTTACGACCCTTAATCCAAGATATAGGAAAAAGACAAATGCAGATTACTGTAACCACAATTGCTTTTACGAAAATGTATACATTGGCCGTCCAACTATTATTAGTGTTCTTTTGAAGGATGGTATCAACAAAACCACCTTTATAGTCTTTAAACATAAGTCCGCTTAAGGTGAGACGCTCTGGAATAATAGTCTCATATACCAGCGCCTCATCACACCAAACAAATTTTGCTCCTTTTCTAAATAGTCGAGAAAACAAATCTGAATCTTCACCACCTGTTAGGCCAAACCTTGGATCAAAAGGAGTCTTTTTTAATAATGCAGCTCTGACTAATACATTACCCGACCTGAAATCTTGTTTTAAAATATAACCGGTTTTCTTACGCGGGCGGTCAAAAAATTTGCTAGAAATAATCCATGATGGAGCACTTTTTTGAAATACAGGCAGGACCGGTCCAAAGACACCATCCGCATTAGTTTCCTTCTGGGTGTGTATAAGCCAATAAAGCCACGAATTATCAACTCTTTCATCATCATCGATAAAGGCAATCCATTTGCCGGTTGCGTTCGCTATGGCGAGGTTTCTTGCTAAAGAGATATTCTGTCTTGACTCAACGAAATAGGAAAACGGAACTTTCAAGGTTTTCACATATTCTCTACACACCGGCTCAGCGGTCCGAGCTGAGTCATTATCAACTACGATGATCTCAACTGCAACGCCTTCGGGAATATTAAGATTTTCGAGACTGCCAATTAATTTTTGTAACAACAATGGGCGACGATAAGTAGCTATGCATATAGATACTTTAGTGATTGTAGAACTATTGTCCTGTTTAAGTTTCTGCATTATTAACTTGCCATTTAGGCCCAAATTATCTGAAATCTTTGACAATCAGCGAAACTCGCTAATCGGGAGTGACGAATTACTCAATGTATCGGCCTCATGTTTCTGCAACGGGCTGGTAGCCACAAAAGCGATTATGAATGCGATCCACCCGCGGCTTGACTGGCGACAAAAAGTCGTCTCAGCAAAATTGCTAACAAGGAGGGTGATTATAATCAGTAAAAAAGTTATGCCCGCTACCTGATTTCGTTTCATAAATTGAAAGCCCCGTTTGACTGACAGCCCAAGCACTACTATGAACAATCCGAAACCAATAAAACCCAATTCGTTAATAATGTCAAGGTAACCGTTATGTGATTGATTCTGGTGCCATGAAAGATCGTAAAGAAAAAGAGTGGATAATCCAGCTTTACCAACCCAAAAACCATTATAACCAATACCAAGTAGAGGGTGCTCTTTAATAGATTCGACTATTAAGGTCCATAGTTCGGTACGGCCGGTCAGTGTAATATCACGTCCAGAAATCGCAAGGAAATATTCTAGAGGAGATATAGTCAAAAAATTCATTAAGTATAAGTACAGGATCATAAAAGGAACAGGCAGAAACAGCAATTTTGCAGAGGTCGGAATTTGCAAACTTATGATCAAAAAAACAAAAAATATCGCAAAGCTTGTTATAAGAGCTGTAACACTTCTACTTCCAACTAATAATATCAGTGCTATTATAATGATGATTAGAGCGAGTCTTTTCACAATTTTGTTTAAGCTTTGTTTTAGTGCAGGCAACCAAGCAGCGAATCCTAATGCGCAGGCGGCACCAAGTCCATTCTTGTGAGTGTACAATCCTTTCCAGGCCCCTTCTATCATCACAAATGGCTTCGATGGATGTATGAGAATCACAACCAAAGAGATAACGAGTGACGCCGCAGTGATCCATAATAATACAGAAACTATTTGCGTTACACCTGAGGGTCTGCTGATGGCCGCCATGCCAATAAGAACAAAACCTAAAAACTGAAACCAACGTTTAAAGGAAATAAAAGGAACAGGAGACCATAAACAGGACATCAGCGTGTATATCAAAAACAAAAGCAAGAGCCAATTGACTTTCAAAATTTCAATAAACTTAGGCCATTTGGTTAGTAGAACAACCAAAGCTAGTAGAAAAGAGCTACCTAATATGAGTTGATTTAAAAGACCGCCTTCTGCTTGAACGTCATATTCGAAAGGTGAAAGGAATAGATGGATTCCCATCATTTTGTAACCTAGTACGATGATGATGGGAAGAAGGTCAATAAGAGAGGTTGATGAGGTTGCAGATTCTGAGTTCATTAATTAGCACACACGCCATAGTGTAATTTCCAGTTAGTTTTACGCCTCATATGGATGGGCCTACTTTTAGTTATCATTAAATTCCGCTTCTCAAATTGATTCAATAACAGGTTAGTATCACTTTGTTCCATCCAACATAGGCACAATTTCCTGCAAAAATACGTCGGCAACCATCTGATGGCCAATGAGTGTAAGATGTCCGTCAAGACGATAAAACAGTTCCTCTTTATTGTAGCTAGAAGTAATGAAAGCATCAAGGGTTGTAATCCAATCAAAATTTTTTTGCTTGGCTATTTTGGTAAAGTAGCGATCATAGAACCTAACGTCTATATCTTGTGACTTCATGGATTGATCAAAATATAATACTTGAAACTGCTGTGGTATCGAAAGTACGATAAGCTTTTTTCCTAATGAATGACAATAAGCAGCTATTTTCTCGAAAAGTGATTTTGTAATCTCGAGCTTTTTTGCAGGTTTTGGCGGCAACGGAATAGTTAACCACTGTCTTCTATTAGAGGCAGCGAGGTAAAGGTTACAGTAAACCTTGCTATTTGCAATCGCTAAACGTCTAGCTAAAGTCAGCAAATGAAAATTACTTTTCCGATCATTACGTACGAAAACCTGTTTTGCCGTTTTGAACCAGGAGTCTGCGGACTCCTTCTTTTTCTCTAAGATTCTTCCATCGCTACTATTTGTTATTGACTTTACTTCATTTTCATCGCTTCCATAGAGCGTATTTGTATATAAATCGTTGATAAGAAATCCAACGACAACGACATCACATTCGTACTTTTCAAGCAGACGCTTTATCAGGATGAATTCTGAGCGGGTATCCATTCCCTGAATTCCAGCTTTCACTAAATCAATATGATGATTTCCAGATTCTTGCAGGCGTTTTTCAACAATCACAGGCCAGGTCTGGTCATAATTAACGCCTTGTCCAAAAGTGAAGGAGTCTCCTACCAAGAGGACACGAATCGTACCTTCAGGCTTTGGGACTGGATGTTCCTTGTTATCTCGAAAACCATATTCATTAATGGAATATTCTACTGTGTATTCAGGATTAGTAAAATACCACCTCGTCCCAGGAACATAGCGCATACCAAGAATTTCATCCATTTCTGAAAATTGTTCTCCCTTTATACTTGTCCCAACTAAATTCTGAGGGAAAAACATCCTCAAAAACGCTTCGGAAACTATAATAATAGCAATGGACATTCCTATAGCGATGGCTACATCTGAAATAAACCTCCTCAAGCGGGTAGGTCGTTTAGAATATTCATTCTGTCTCATTTTATAAAAACTCTTTAACTTAGAATATTAAACACATTAGGTTTTATTTTAAAATAATAGTAGATATAGTATTACTATTTCTCTTCAAATTTAATTTTTTTCTTATTTCCATCGCTACCCCTTAAACCCATACTAGTTTGAATAAACTAATGCTGTGGGAAGGATCTTTATCAATTCATATTGGAAAACATTTCTGCAAACCCTCTCTTATACCTATTGGATTATACCCCAAATCTTTTTTAGCAGAAGAATAGTCAAGGTTTGCATCTTGAATTATTCCAGCTATTGATTGCCAAGTAAGTGGTGGGCGTTTCATAAATGTTCCCATAACTTTTGACATTATTTTACAGACTGAAACAGGTATAGAAATAAAAGGTTTACTTATCTTCTGATGTCTTAGCATTAATTGTGCGAAATCCCATATCGTAATCTCTTCCCCACCGCAAAATCCGTATGTTTTCCCGTAGGCTTTTTTATTGCCCGGGATTGCTAAGAATCCTTTCATAAGATCATCTACGTGAACTGGATTTTTTAAGGCACGTCCTCTTCCTATAAATGGGACCACGGGATATTTCTTTAGGTAATCTAGAAACATGAGAAATTCTTGCCCACCATTTTCATTATAAGCTAACGTGGGACGTATAATAGTATATTGCATCACTTTTTGTTCTTTGACGATACGTTCACATTCTCTTTTAGAGCGAGAATAAGCAGTTGTCTGTGGATATACTACAGATGCAGAAGAGACAAATATAAAATGTTTAGCCCCCACCTTTATTCCGCCTTCAACCATGTTTCGTGTTCCATTGACATTAATTTTTTCAAATAGGCTTGAATCATGGGCTATGATAATCGCAGCAAGATGGAAGATTATTTTTACATTATCAAAGGCGCCTTGCAATGAAGAAGCATCACTTACATCACCATAAAATATTTCACAGTCAAGACCATCTAATCTAGAAACAAAAGGATCGTTCGGTATCGTTAGAACACGAACTTTCTTTCCTACCTCAACCAAACCGCGAACCAATCGTGAACCCATTACGCCAGCACCTCCAGAAACAAGTATCATTTTTTTTCCTCCATTAAATTTAATATGCAGTATCGTTGTATTTACAATAATATCTATCCACAAAAAGCATAACAAATATGTTAAATAGCCTTTCTCTATATATTATTATTAATCAAGGTTATAACTTTTGATTAACATCTTCTTTGTTCTTATTAAACTTATTTTATTTAACTGAATATTTTCCCAAAAATAACAAAGCAATCCAACACTAATAATAACAATATATTGTAAACCATGAGAGATTATCGCACATGCTAGAGCCAAACTTTTATCTATCGAAAAAATAGTAAGGATTGAAACACAAAAGAATTCATACGTACCTACAAAACCGGGTGTTGAGGGTATAGTCATTCCCAAACCAATCGTTGCAACAGTAATTACTGATGCATACCAAGGGAGTTCTAAATTTAGTGCAACAAGTACAAGATGAAAGGAGAGAATATGAATACTCCACAAAAAAAAAGAAATAAAAATAGCCCGTATTATTTGGTATGAATTTCGTAGGCTATTTAAAGAAAAGGTAAAACGATGTACGAATTCATTTAATCTCAATGATAAAGCTGGATATGAGGATAATATGGCTTGGATCAATCTGTTAATTCGGTTTTTTGTTAAAAAAAGTACAAAGCAACTAATTATCATTATTGTAAATACAAATAACGCAATATAGCTAACTTCCTTGATTAATTTGGGCAAAGAAACAAATATTGAAAATAAAAGTAAGAGAGTCAATACAGTTAACAAATCGAGAAATCTATCCACGAAAACACTAGCCAAAGTAGCACTTTTGCTAATATTCTCCTTTTTTGAAATTATGAAAATTCGCATTAATTCCCCTATGCGAGCGGGTAACAAATAATTACCCATTTCTCCAATCGATGAAATTCGAAATACTGTAACTGGAGATATTTTCTTAACATGTTCAAGAACAGTTCGCCAACGAAATCCTCGAATTAATAAAGCGAGTATTCTTAGACTAACAATAAATAATATCGGAAGCAAACTAACATTTTTAATGAGTGAGAAAGTTTTATCTAAATCTGTTTTGCGTATTGCAAGAAATAAAAATACAAGCCCTAAAACTATCCCAATCCATCTTTTCGATAATTTCAAAAAACCTTTGGTATCTAATTGATTACTCACGATGAGAATCATTCCTCAATGAGTTTAGCTACTAACTTTTAGTTTAGTTTATAAAAAGAATCTTTTGCTTGACTATCACAATACAGTATTAGCTCCACACCATTCCATGAGGCATGTTTTACCCGTTGGTAATTTAAATCGCAAAAATTACGAATTAAACCTTTCGGATCGCTATGATATGTACGGCTCAGAAACAACCAAAATCGGACCCGGTTTGATATAATTTCTTTTAGTTCTTTTTCTAACTTTTTTTTATCCACAAAAGTACCTCTTTGTGGATACCCTACTACTACTGAATGATTCGGATAGTAATGTTTCAAATTCTTAATGACATAGCTTGCGCTAACGATAATAATATCATCATTATCTGCATGTTTTGCCAAATAGTTACTAGCCGCACGGTTGTTTTCGCGTTGATATTTAGGTTTCTCATAATAATTATAAAGAGAATAAGCGCTAATAAAAACCAAACATAATAAAGCTGATAATGTTATCCATTTAAACTGTAATTCTCTGATACCAACCATCAATGCAATTATGAAGGCTGGGAATGCTAATAATACGTATCTCACATTTATTGGATGGCTTGAAATTGTCGCCCCTACTAATACAAATATTATAGGAATAAAAAGCCAAAATATTACTACTAAGAATGTTTTTTTTTCTTTTATCCATAATTTATAAAATCCCCACATTAACAGAGTACCAATAAAGACCGAAACAGTTATGATCAATAGATAATACTTTGTCATTACTTCCCCAAGAGTTAAGTAGTGTAATTCAACTAGAGAGGGTCCTAACGCATACCCGGTACCAAAAGCCCAAAATATGTAACCTATTTGATCTAAATGTACACCTCTAAATGGATCAGCAGAATGACTAGGGGGATTCAATAATAACGGCAAAAATGCAGGAGAAATAATTAATAATATACTACCGAATGTCATTATCCAATTTTTCCACTCTTGTCTACTTATATTCAAAATAACATAAATCATAAAAAAGAGAATTAATACAAGTGCTAGACTATGACAATAGTAGGTAACGGCAGTTGTTATTATAAAGCCAACTCGGAATTGATTTGTCTTATGTTTAAGTAATTTTTGAAGGAAGAAAAATGACAGCAATCCCCAAAAAAGCAGCATAGCATAGGGTCTTGTCTCCTGACTATACCAAACATGAAAGGGTGAAATTGCTAACAAAAAAGCACCAAGATGTCCATAAATTTTTCCGAGCCAATTTTTCAAAATTAAATAAAAAAGACCAATACTCATTATTCCGAATATAAACGAAGGAAGTCGTAATATTGCCTCATTATTACCAAAGGACATAAAAAAATGTAATATTAAATAATAAAGCGGCTCGTGAGTATTACGCCAATAAGAGACAGTTAAAATTTTTAACACTGAAGAACTGGCAATTACAACAGACCAAATTTCATCATTCCATAAACTTTGGTGACCTAATTTATATATCCGCAGAGCACCACCAAGTATTATTATAGCAGTAATTATTAATATTGCATGATTTCGATAAGATAACCATCTCAAGGTTCTTGAATTCATATAATTAATGCCATATCTTTTTAAAATTCATGGTTATTAACAAAATACAAAAGGGATCTTTGAGTATTGGATTCAATTCATTATTATTTCTAAATTATCAAGCAATTTATTTGCATAAAGATATCGCTCTATCTCTTCTGCTATAAATCTATGCCCTGCTGAATTAAAATGAGCACTATATTCAAAGGTTAGCTTCGAAAATTTTAAATTCTCATTGAAACTATCCTGCATTGAGAAATAATTTATTTCCTCATGTGAAAAAAAATACTCTAAAGAACGCAACACATTTTCATCATAAGATAAAAATTCAGGCAAAATAGTCACAACCAAATGTATGCCTTTTTTATTTAACTCGGTACGCAAAATTTTAAATATCTTTTTACTTTTTTCTAAATCATAACGATTATTATTAATGATTCCATTCTCTCCCGAACCTTTTTTAATAGAAAATCTTTTAAATATTGACGCTAAATTTACACCAGCAAATCGAAAAAGATGAGAGTGTCCTCTAAGATAGGAACAAAAAGGTATGTACCTACACAATACTCGAGTCTTTCTAAAAATACAAGGTTTTGAATTTCTGATCACTTGTTCTCCCGCGATAGAAAAAAAACGATTATTCATCTTAATATCGTGAAGTAAATCCATAGCGATTATGATTAAATCAGGACTAAAGCGATATCCGTAATTTTTTATAAATTGATATTGATGGCCTGTACCATAGCCCATGGTTCCACAATTAATAACTTCGTACTTCAATCCTTTTGAATTCGCATTTAAATTTCGTTCAAGAATTTTAGAAAAAATATCATGCAGTTTAACGCCCCAACCAAATGTATGAGAATCCCCAACCATTAATATTCGATATGTATTTTTCTCTTTCCTATATGAATAATTGTAATCACGTAATCCTTTTTCATTTATAGCAATCTTTATGTTATATTCACGAGATTTTTGCACACCCTTAATATTATTATTTAACCGATGGCATGGGTCTTTATCTAAAATAAGTAAGTCGGGAATTAACTCTTGAGGTTTCCAGATTCGAACAGCAAATTCTGCAGCAAAAAGAAAAACTAAAATTAATAAAGTAACAATAAACAACTTATTTTTTATAAGTTTCAATACTACCGTACCAAAATAGTGAGTTTTAATTTTTTCAGCTCATTTTAACAAAGGCTAAAATTGTCTTTCATAATTTTCCGGTCTATATATGTTATCTTCTCTCTTAATCCAATAACTCTCTCTAATTATATTAAATTTTTTAGATAAAAGCTCTTTACGGAAAAGTCGCATCAATAAACCAACAGGCGTAATAATAAAATAGAATAGTATTGTTAATATAATATGAGTTACAAACCACTGCAGAATAATTGCCACTGTCATCCAAACTTTATAACTGGACTTAAGAAGAAGTGGGGCAGCAATACCCAGAATTAGCAAAAGCGTAGGTATGATAAAAGGCCAAACGACTTTAAGCTTTTGAGTATAGAAAAAATAAGATAGAATTAGAGTAAAAACAATACCCAGACTTATTCCAAATTTTCTAAGATCTTTTCGAGTGGGGTTTATATTTCTAATTTCTTCTAACATTATTGTCCTCGTTTAATCCAATTCAAATTCTTCCTGCCAATTGACAGTTTCTTCCCATTCTGGTTGTTTCTTTTTATCCAACAGATAACTTCCCATGATAAGATAATCCATGTTTGTACGCATGAAGCAACGGTATGCATCTTCGGGGGTGCACACGATCGGTTCCCCACGCACATTGAACGAGGTGTTTATGATAACTGGACACCCTGTCATTTCACTAAACTTTTTGATCATGGCATGGTATAAAGGATTATCCTCAGCCGAAACCGTCTGAATCCTGGCTGAGTAGTCCACATGGGTTACAGCAGGGATACTAGAGCGCTCAATTTTAAGTTTCTTCAATCCCACAGCCTCCATGGCACCGTTTTTTCTGTGTGTTTCTAAAACCGGAGCCACGAGAAGCATATATGGACTCTCACGGTCTAGCTCAAAATACTCTGAACATTTTTCTTTAAGCACCGTTGGAGCGAAAGGGCGGAAGGATTCTCGGAATTTAATCTTCAAGTTCATCACCGATTGCATCTCCAGGGATCGAGCATCCCCGATGATGCTTCGAGCCCCTAAAGCCCTGGGACCAAATTCCATACGGCCCTGAAACCAACCGACTACATTTTGTTCAGCAATGAGCTTAGCACCCATAGTTATTAGTTTTTTAGTATTTAGTTTTTCAAACGGAATATGATTTTCAACTAGGTATTGTTCAATTTCTTCATCTGAATATTCTGGTCCTAAATAGGAAGCCTTCTGGCAGTCCTTCTTCCCTTTGATTTTTCTTGGATTATCCAGATAGCGATACCAGGCGAACAAGGCAGCTCCCAAGGCGCCCCCGGCATCTCCTGCCGCGGGTTGAATCCAAATATCGTCAAAGGGTCCTTCCCGAAGTATCTTACCATTGCCTACGCAATTCAACGCCACACCACCCGCGAGACAAAGATACCTTTGACCGGTCATCTTATGAACGTGTCGCGCCATGCGCAGCATGATTTCTTCGGTTGCCGCTTGGATCGAACGTGCGACATCCATCTCTCTTTGAGTAATTTTAGCCTCTGGATTCCGTGGCGGCCCTCCAAAAAGCTCCTCAAATTTACGATTGATCATCCTCAAACCAGCGCAGTAATCGAAATACTTCAAGTTAAGTCTAAAGGATCCATCCTCCTTGAGATCTAGCAATTCATCCAATATCAGATCTACATATTTGGGTTCGCCATAAGGTGCCAGCCCCATCAGTTTGTACTCACCAGAGTTCACCTTGAATCCTGTAAAGTAGGTAAAAGCAGTATACAGTAAACCTAAGGAGTGCGGAAATTTTATTTCGTAATGAATCTCCAATTTATTTCCCTTACCGATTCCGAAGCTCGTGGTTGTCCATTCACCGACTCCATCCATGGTTAGAAAAGCTGCTTCTTCAAAAGGGGATGGATAAAACGCAGAGGCGGCATGGGATTCATGATGCTCCGTGAAAAGGACTCTGACATCGTATTCTAGTTCCTTTCTTATCAATTCTGGAATCCATAGTTTCTGTTTCAACCACACCGGGATAGCTTTGTAAAAGGAACGAATTCCACGTGGCACAAACGTCAGATAAGTTTCCAATATGCGTTCAAATTTCAGCCAAGGTTTATCGTAAAACACCACATAATCAAGCTGGTCCGAGGCAATCTCGCCTTCCTTTAAACAATACCGAATGGCATGGGTAGGGAAGTTTTGGTCGTGCTTTTTACGGGTAAAACGCTCTTCTTGGGCCGCGGCGATTATATCGCCATTTCTGACCAAGCATGCAGCCGAATCGTGGTAAAAACAGGAAATACCAAGAATGTTCATTGCTACTTTATCCTAGATTTTTGGTTAATAAATGGATTATAGCTTCAAGTTTGATTAATATATACAAAATTCGATGAAAAAAACGAGACACGAATATCGAAAGTCAAAACTCAAATACGAAAGGACCAAAACTTATCTCTACCGTCTTCTAAATATATTGTTTTGTATTTCTTATTTTAATTATTTGAATTTGTTTAGAATTTCGGATTTCGAATTTTAACAATCTAAAAGGTCAGTTGAGAGAAAGGCTATGTCTTCTTAAATAGTTATTTCAATCAACTAGAACAGGGTATATATAAATGGCGCCAGTGCGGAACCTTGAGTGAACACGATGAGTATTCCAAATACAAACATTATAATAATAATAGGCGCCAGCCACCATTTTTTGCGAATTCTCAAAAAATACCAAAATTCGACTAAAATCCTACCAATATTTTTAACTGTTATTATGGAATTCATAGAATTCCTCCTCGAATACCTAATTAATATTTATTAATACTTATACAATTATTCTAATCTACCAAGTGATTGTGAGTTATATTTTTTCGAAGAACTTCTGAAAATACATTGATTATTATTAATCCACGGATATGTTGATATCCATCGGGTTAATGATTTATAGTTAAAGTGAATGATACTTTCCGCGTTTGTATGAGCAAATAATTGAGAGTACATCAAAACCATATTTAATCGGCTTAAGATGCGAGACTTCATCGGCATAGATAGTTGGGATGGCAACCTCGACTATTCGCAAACCTTTTATTTTTGCCATGACAATCATTTCTAAATCAAAATCAAAGGAATCAGAAAGTTTGCTAAAAGGAATTGCAAGGAGTACTTTTCGCGAATAGAGCATATAGCCACTGTGATATTCTGCCATCTTCAGTCCAAAACTCCAGTTTTCAATGGTGGTTAGACATTTATTTGCAATGAATTTGTACAGCGGCATACCACCTTTTAATGCACTTCCTCCCAACATTCTCGATCCTTGTACTAAATCAGCTTCATCTTCATCGAATGGTTTAAGTAGTTCCGGAATCTTTTCTGGAGAATATTGGCCGTCCGAGTGTAACAATAAAGCAACATCAGCACCTTCCTTTACAGCATAGTTAAGCAATGTCTTCTCTGCGGCGCCATAGCCACGGTTGCGTTTATGTCTTAAAGTAATGAGATTTGGATGTTGGCCATGCAATCGAGCCAGGGCTTCCTCAGTATTATCACGGCTACCATCATTTACAACGACATAGCGTTGAATCCTTTGTTTTGCTTCTTCTGGGATTCGTGAGAAGACTTGTTCAATTGTAGCTCCAGCATTGTAGGCTGGCATTACGACGAATATGTTTTTTACCATTTCAATTTCCTGGGTAAATTAGAATGAATCAAACTTCAAGTGCTTTACGAACGATATCATGTGTAATTTCCTCCTTCTCACGTCTCTTTCGAAAGTGTTCCACATAATCCGTAACATAATAATACATACTAGCTTCCAACATCTCACGGATTCCCCACTTCGGTTCCCATCCTAATAGCCGATGGGCTTTTGAGATATCAGGAATTCTGCGATCAGAATCTTCATATCCCTCACCATAAAATTTTTCCGCTGAGATTTCAACTATTTCTGGAAGAGGTACGTTAGGATCTCTAAACTTTTCAGCGTATATAGCACGCATTGATTCAGCTAATTCACGAATCGAGACCTCGTTTTCTGGTGAACCAATATTGAATATTTGCTGATCACACACGCCATCAGGATTTAAAATTATCCGATAAATACATTCGATAGCGTCATCAATATAAGTATAGCATCGACGCTGGTTCCCTCCATCAACTAATTTCATTTGCGTCCCATTAAGAAGGGCATCCATAAAAAAAGAAAAGACCCGGGGGATTCCATCCGTTTCATTTAATAGATAATCAATTTTGGGTCCAATAAAATTGAAAGGACGAATAATAGTATAATTAAATTGCTGTTCTATACCATAGGCATGAAGCACTCTTTCTAGAAGCTGTTTGGCGCAAGCGTAAATCCAGCGGTGTTTTTCTATGGGTCCAAGTATGAATTCGCTTGTGTCTTCCGAAAATGTAGCATAAGCTGGGTCTTCTGGATTGTGTAACCTTCCGTCTGCGACAGTGACTAAAGTTCTGCCGTAAACTTCACACGTAGAAAACTGAATGAGACGCTTATTAAAGCGAACGCACGTTTCTGCAATTTTGAGGTTCTCGGTAAAATTCAGGCGAAATACCTCTAATGGTAATTTAATATAAAGGCCCGGATTTGCATAAGCGATAAGATCAATTACCAAATCTGAATCCTGTACCAGCTTCTCTAGATCCCAATCACATCGTCTAATATCTTTTTGGAGGAATTTCAAGTGTTCATGGTTGATGAATTCTTTTACTTTGTCATTGTAGATATCAACTCCCACGACCGTGTGACCCTCATTTAAGAGCCTTTTAGTTAAGTGGGAACCAATAAAGCCTGCGGCACCCAAGCTGAGAATTTTCATTGTTGCCTCCCGTCAGTTATTACTTTTAAGACATTGTTTGACACTTGTAATAAATCTAATACTAAGATTTATTATGAAACAAAAATCAGAAATATAGAGCTTTTGAATTATATTTAATAGCTTTTGGATATTCGCTTTAAATAGTTCGAATCTATTTCTATAGCTAATGACTGTCTAATAGTATCTATAGAAATTACTAAACGGTTTTTCCCTCGACATTCTATAATATATCCTGTTGATCCTTTAAGTGGACCAGAAATAATTTCAACTTTATAGCCTTTCGATAAATAAGGATATGGTTGAGGGGCATAATCAGTTTGCAAAATACGACGAACCGATTCTATCTGGAAAGCAGGAATTCTTGCAGGCCCCCCATTAAAGCTTACCATTCGAACCACGCCTGGCGTTTGTAAAGATAAGTATCTTTCTTTTAAATTAGCATGAACAAAAACATAAGATGGAAACAATGGTGCTTCTATCTTCTTTTTTCGGTCACTCCAAATCCTAACAACGGAATGCAGCGGTAAAAAGGATTCTAATCCTTTTAGCTTTAATTCCACGTCCACTTTCTTTTCAAACCTAGGACGGGTATATAGTGCATACCAGGATCGCTCGAGCTTGGTTGAATCTATCGATTTTTCTGTTATATTCATTTGTTAAATTTTAAAAGTTGTGCAAGTCCTTAATTGAATCAAATATAGCTCCGCTATCTCAGTCCCATTGGCTATTATATCCATCAGACTGATTAAATAACATTTCAGTTAAAATTAAGACATAATAATCTCACACCGTACTTGCCGGTTCAAACATGTAACCCAAAAATCCACCAAGGGCTCAAGGATTCACACAGATTTTTATTAAAAGGAGTTATCCGTGTGAGATATTTTATTATTTATATAGTTCAGAAAACCCGAATCAACAACCAGGGCTTCCCAGAGTCGAACACCAGGGCTCAATTATGCCTATATCGAGTTATTTTAATTAATAGGCTATCAGAGCTTACTTACAAGTATCTTTACTGAAAAAGCAAGATTTCACTCTCAAGGAACTCTAGTTTACATCGCTCCTATACCCGCTATGACGGTAGGAACAGTTTTAAGCAGAATCTTCACATCTAACCACGGCGACCAGTT
This sequence comes from bacterium, assembly GCA_046758365.1. Taxonomy (GTDB): domain Bacteria; phylum Zhuqueibacterota; class Zhuqueibacteria; order Oceanimicrobiales; family Oceanimicrobiaceae; genus JBHIAC01. The sequence continues at coordinate 7,299 of JBHIAC010000032.1, read as the reverse complement.
ATCAATATATTCTAAGTCGTACTTGATTAGTTTATCAAACTGAGTCTCACTACGACCATTGATCTGCCATAGGCCGGTGATACCGGGACGCACACAGAATCGGCGTTTCGGCCATTGGGCAACAATTAATTTTACATCTCTAAGAGGCAAAGGCCTCGGTCCCACCAAACTCATATCGCCTTTTAAGACATTAAAAAGCTGAGGGAGCTCATCCAAACTGGTTTTTCTTAAAAACTTGCCAAATTTCGTTATTCGAGGATCATTTTTTATTTTAAAAATGGGGCCATCAATTTCATTCAGCGGCTCAATTTCAGACTGTATTGCTTCAGCATTTTTAACCATGGTACGGAATTTCAACAGCTTGAATAATCTCTTATTATAACCTACTCTTTCTTGAATAAAAAACATGGGTCCTTTTGAGGTGACTTTGATTAAAAGCGCAATGACTAAAAATATTGAGGAAAATAAGATGATTAGAATTGAGGCTGCTAAAATGTCTGTTGCTCTTTTGAAAAACATATTCCTTAGGTTCATATCTTGACCCGTATAATGAACAATAAAAGTAGTTCCGTCTAACTCCTCGGATTTAATTTTGGATTTCCTAATATTAAAAAAATTTACAGGAATATGTACCGGGATACCTTGCTGCTCACAGGCCTGGATGATATCAGAAATCTTATTGTAATATGACTTCATGGGCAATGTAATAAAGACCTCATCCACCACGTGATTTCCAAGAAAATCAGGAAATTCCTCCAATTTACAAGCTATTTTCGAGGCTTGATTTTTATCATATAAGTCAGGAGTATCGTCTACGAAACCAACCAAATTATAGCCAGCTTCTTTCCTGCCAATTATTTTCGAGGCCAGAATGTGACCCCGTTTACCATTCCCAATCACAACAACGTGGCGTAGATTACGCCCGTGCTTTCGCACTTGAAAGAGAAATTTTCTGAGTAGGAAGCGAGCAATAAAAGTCACCATCGAACATATCATCCAGAAAGCAATCACCGTACGTAGCGTTATGTATTGCCGATTGAAAATGAAACTCATAGCAGCGAATAATAATGTCCCAACCCCAACCGCTTTCCATATATTTAAAAACTCTTCTTTAAAATTACTTAACCGCTTTGACTGATAAAGTCCGAACGAAGAAAAAATTACCGGCCAGAAAACTAAAAACACGCCTAATAAAATTAGGTTAATTAATTTTACTTTAATTGTAAAAAATGCTAATGGATTACGCATCTGTTCTTCAGGCGCATCTGAAAAAAAGAACAACACCAAGGCTAACGCGCATACCAAGATACCCAAATCCATTATTTTATAAAGTTCAAAAAGAAGTTTGCGCCGCAGATTTTGCATCTCTAACCCACTACCATGATTCGTGAGGAACCTTGTTTAAAACTAAAACCTTCTTTTCTATTATCCATAATAATAATAGTCCTTATCTTTATACAACATTTTTGGATCAACCCTATTTAGAACTACTCCTATTACATTTGAGTTAGTTTTTTCAAGAAACTTTTGAACATTCAGCACCATGTCTTGCTCATTTTTATTAGTTTCTATTACAATTAAAACTCCGTCTACAATGGATGACAAGACCATTGAATCAGGAACGAGTAATAAAGGAGGACTGTCAATTAATACTAAATCAAATTTCTTGCTTACTTGATCAAGCAAACACTTCATGGATACGGTGGAAAGAATTTCGCTTGGATTCAGGAGATATTTACCACTGGTTAGCACCTTCAAATTTTTGATCTTCGTAGCCTGGATGGTTTCAATAAGAGAGGTATTTAATAAATTTATATATTGTGATTGTGGTTGAATTATTTTATTGTTATTCCCAGAATTTTCTAATGTGAACTCCTGAAAGTTTTGTTCTAATGTTTTCACCTCTTTTTGATGACTTTTCAACTTTTGAATAGTTGCCCACATAGGGGATTCACTTGCTTTATTATAAAACTCTTTTTCTCGATCTTCAGCAACTAAATCATTTACAATAGTGTGATGACTAATTAAAACATCGCTAAGACCGGGTTCTTTGGCAAGGTCAAACAATTTATGAATTGTAGGTCTTCTTAGGTCTGCATCTATTAAAAGAACTCTTAGTTCAAGATTTGTTAATGTTATTCCTAAATTTGTCGAAGTAGTCGATTTACCTTCTTGAGCACTAATACTGGTTATTAATACTGTTTTGATTTTTCTTTGACTATTCAGAAATTGCATATTTGTACGAAGAACTCGAAAGGCTTCGGCTGCTATTGAATTGGGCTCAAAACTAGACAACAATCCTCGCCGCGCCTCGGATTCCTTGGGTATATTATTCTGAGATATTTTGGAAAAATCAAATTTACCGTTCTTGGAGAATTCGAAATTTGGAATCACAGACAAGACCGGCCAAGAGGTCAATTTTTCAATTTCATCCACGGTTTTTAAGCGTGTATTAATGGACTCAAGTAAAAAAGCCAACCCAAAGCCTACGAATAAGCCCATCAACATCCCGATAGCTAAATTGTACCTTTTACGTGGTTTTATTGGAGATTTGGGTAATTGAGCCATATCGATAATTCTTAAATTGGCCATCTTTTCTGCCTCTGTAATCCTGGCTTCTTCATGTTTTTCCATAAGCATCATGTATATTTTCTCGCTGACATTTTTGGCACGCATAATATTCGCAAGTTCAAGTTCTTTGGCTGGTAAAGATTTTAAACTATTCTCATACTCATTCAAAACCTTTTTTAAGGCTTTTTCCTGTGCCTTTAATGTTTCCAATTCTATTTCTAAAGAAAGCGTTTCAGTTAAATAAGTATGTATTTGAGATAATGGATCGACTACAATCTCACCCTTCGCTAGTTTTAAAGCTTCCTCAGTAAGGCTTTTTTTAGTTTGCTTGATTTCTTCTTGCAATTGAACCATTTTAGGATGGCCGGTTTTATAATCCTGGACTTGCAATTGCGTATACTGTACCTGTAACTCAATGAGCCTATCTTTCAACTTTTGTAGCCAAGGACTCCTAACATTTGTAATTGTAGGTACCAATTCTTTTCGCTTATCTGATATTTTGCTATAAATTACAGTTAAACGCTCCTCGGTAGATTTTCTCTGGGCTTTTACTTGATTGTATTTGACCTCAGCATCTGTAATTCGCCTCAAAATTTCCGCGGACTCCCGTTCTAGAGATGTGATTCTGTGATTTTCCTTAAATTGCATTAATTTTTTTTCCGAACGGCTTAGTTTCTCTTGAAAAATACTCAATTGTTCTTCGATAAATTGTCGCAATCCACTTACTTCATTTCTTTTAAGTTTCAAATTTCTTTCTCGAAGCACATCCGCAGCTTTATTGGCTAAACTCATACTTAGAAATGGATCATGTGTCAATACTTTTATTTTTATAACATCTGTTTTTCTGACTAAAGAAGTAGAAATACTGCTTTTAATTTTCTTGGTTATGAATTTAACCTTGTCAAAATTCAAAGATAGCTCTTCTGGAAAATTAAAGCGGTTAACTAAATTTGATGGCAAAGCCGCAGCAATTTCTTCCGCCAACGAAAGGCTTTTTATTTCTTCAATTCGATTTAAAAGATATGTTTCTCTATAAAACCTTCTCATAGGGTCAAAAGCATCATTCCTTAGGGGATGTGACATTTGCTCAAAAATAATGGATACACTAGCTTGGTAAACTTTAGGGGAGGTTTCGTTGTACAGTATAATAGGGGCTAACACCCCTAAAACACAAAGAAAGATAAGCCACTTTCTCCTCTTTAATATATTATGAAATTGAGTAAAAAGATATTGGGTATCTTTGGATTGCATTAAATTCGCTCCTTAATTTATAACCCTTGACTATATAGCTAATTACCTTGAGGCTCGTAGGTATAATAAATAGACACTCGCAATCACAGAAAGATCTCTTATAATTCTAAATGTATATCTCCATTTATGCCAGCTATTTCTAGGAATCAAAACAATATCACCAGGTTTCAATTTAGGCGGAGGTATAGCATTTTTACTTTTTAAATAATCATTTATATTATAATTAATATTTCGATTTCCCTTTTTAAGACGTGTAGTACCATTGTGATTGTTAGTGAACAACTCATGATCTATTCGGGTTATAGTTACGGAGCTAAGATTTGAAAATTCGGTCGGCCCACCTGCTTTGGACAACAGTTCTATTAAATTTGTATTGTCTAATACTATGTACTCGCCTGGTCTTCTTACTTCTCCTATAATATGAACAACTATTTCTAGTTTTCTGTCTTCACCTAGAATGTATTTTTCCTTTTCTTGTCCAATAACTTGGCCTATCAATAAAACTGGTAATAACAAAATCACAAAAATTTTAGACCTTTTAGTGATTCTGTAATGATTAGAATTTGAGTTAATCATATCGAAATCCCACAAATTTTATTCTTTTAATATTTTAAAAATTTACTTCAAACGAGAATAACTATATAAATTTATTTAATTTATTTATACAAGCACATGTAATTGTTTAGGTGAATTTAATAAGAAATAATTTCAAACTTGTAGAGTTTATGAAATACGAGATGATTCAAAAAATGAATTTTATTTAGATTTCTGTTTTCAAATAATATATATTAGAATTTACACGCATCATAGTAAATGTGCAGAACAATATTTTATTATAACTGAAAGATAATTAAAAATTTTCTAACTTATAATTCTTAGTGATCATATATTCACTTTTTAAAGATAAAAGACCTTAACAATTCTCAAAAGTAATTCGCTGCTTAATCATAATTAAAAGCAAATTGTTATAGAGTAATTTTTATATCTACTAATACGATCATAATCGATAATATGCAGACTTTTATAAACTAACATTTTTATTAAGATTAATTACGTCAATTCCTTATAAATTAATTTTTGTATTGACAACTTTAACAAATTATTTTATATTAATTAATATAGCACTTTCTCGTGAACTTTTTGGAATCTTTTTGTTCTCTTTTTCCAATACCATAAAAATCATTTGCAATGATAATTAATTGCTAAATTTAACGAATCAATTATCAAATATGCTTGTACTACCTAATCTCAAAAGTTACTACCGTCCCAAATCTATTTCGGAAGCTTTGGCTCTCCTTGAGAAAAACTCTGGTACCATTTTGGTAATCGCTGGCGGTACCAAATTAGTGCTCTCCGAAAATGAAACTGTACAAGAATTGGTTGACATTCGATCACTAAATCTCGACTACATCAAAGAAGATATGGGGATAATTCGAATCGGAGCGACCACGCCTTTGCAAAAATTGGTTGAAAGTTCCATGTTGAAAAATTTAACCAATGGCATTGTATCAGATGCGGCCCAGCTAACGCACTATTCTAAAATGATTCGAAATGTTTCCACCCTTGGCGGGGAATTGGTGAGTACTAATCCCTTGTCGGTTTTATACTGCGCCCTTCTGGTATTACAAGCCCAGGTTCGGATTGCGGGAGGCGAAGAATTTGCACTGGCTATGAACATATTTCTCAACAAAAAAGGGTTAGGAGGCGGCCTGCTCATTGAAATATTAATACCAAAAATGGAACCTCAAACCTATGCTGCAATCATCCCTGTGACGATTCAATCATCAACAAACCCTCTGATTTGCGCGTGTACTCGTCTTACTCTGCACAAAGGGACCTGCAAATCAGCAAAAATTGCCATAACTGGAACACAACCGGTGCCGAAACGTCTGCAGGAGGTTGAATCAGATTTGGAAGGGCATCCTCTAACCCCAGCAAAAATTGAACATGCCGCTGATAGAGCCTATGAGATACTTGATCCAATTTCTGACAACTTCGCCAGTGCAGAATTTCGCAAAGAAATAGCTCGAGTGGTGGTGAAAAGGGCGTTAAATCAATGTTTGGAATACGCTGAGAAGGCCATTTAAGGATAAAGAATGCGCATCAGAATAACCATTAATAAGAAAAAGAGAACGTTTAACATTCCACCCAATCGCACTTTGATGGACTTACTGCGTTCACAAGGTTTCTGGAGCGTGAAATATGGATGTGAGACAGGTGATTGTGGCAGTTGCACCGTTCTTGTAGATGGTCTTGCCGTGCATTCATGCCTCATGCTGGCCGCCCAAGCCGACGGTAAATCTGTGGAAACGTATGAAAGTCTCAGCACTTTAGAAAACCTCGACCCGCTACGCGAGGCTTTTGTGGACTTTACTGCCGACCAATGCGGCTACTGCGTCCCAGGAATGATTATGTCGACTAAAGCTTTGCTGGACAAAAATCGAGAGCCTACTGAAGAAGAAATAAGAGATGCCATTGCAGGAAATCTATGCTATTGCACCGGGTTGGTTAAGCCAATTGAGGCTATTATGGAGGCGGTGAAGAAGATGCGGGGAAATTGGTAATTAATTTCAATTCTATGAAATCAAAAGTAGTTTTGGAACCAAGTGACGACGGCGGTTTTACAGTCTTTTTTCCATCTTTGCCGGGTTGCATGAGCGAGGGTGATACCATTGAAGAAGCTTTGGCTAATATTAAAGAAGTAATAAACTCTACTTATTATATCGGAATTTAATTTTAGCCTCAGTCATGCAAAAGAAAAAAGAACTTATCGTAGTAGGGGACCGGGTGCTCATCTCCCTTGACAAAGGGCAAAATCGCACGGAGTTCGGCCTGTATTTGCCTCCTGGTGTTAAGGAAAAAGAAAAAGTCCGGGGCGGTTATGTGGTAAAGGTGGGGCCAGGTTACGCAATGCCAGACCCCAATGCCACTGACAATGAACCCTGGTCCACTACACCCAAAAAAGAATTTAAATACATTCCTTTACAAGCTCAAATAGGCGATTATGCCATTTTTCTCAGCAGCGCTGCCGTGGAGATCGAATTCGAGGGCAAAGAATATGTTGTCGTTCCCCAAACATCAATCCTGGTGCTGGTACGGGACACATTAACGAATTTCGACCTGGAAACATAATGGTGCAGTCGTTCGAAAAAGAAGCCACTACTCCACCCCAAGATTATTCTTTATATTTGTTACAAAGGTACAAAGATTTATCAAAAAAAGCTTGACATCATTATGCTTTTTGTTTATAATATTTGAAATATTTCAAATGTTGAAAATATAGGTGACTATTTAGCCCATACTGTCATGCCGTAGGCATCTTCCATAGTAATTTTAAAAGATTTGCAAGTCTGGAACCTCTGTGGTTGAGGAGGGAAGATTCCTGGTGGAATGACACCTGAATAGTCACAAATATAGAAAGTAGTCAATTTTGTGGGGCATGTAAATGAGACTCAAAAATAAAGTAGCCTTAATTAC
>JBHIAC010000031.1:0-24607 GCA_046758365.1 bacterium | reverse complement strand
AATTTCGCTAATTTCAAAATGTCCTCATGGCCAAACAATCTTGCCATAATTATATCCACATAGCGGGAAAGGGTTTGTGCAACATCACCAATGGATTCACGCTTTCCAAGTTGAATATCGTTGGGCCCTAAATAAAGAGCATATCCACCAAGTTGAAATATACCCACTTCAAATGATACTCGAGTACGTATGGAGGGCTTTTGAAAGATCATGGCTAAGGTTTTATCCCTAAGGAGCTTGTGAGGTTCGCCTCTTTTTTGTTTAGCTTTTAGTTCTTTGGCTAAATCAAAGATTTCAAAGATTTCATTTTTTGAAAAATCAGCAATAGACAGAAAGTGTTTTATCAACTTTAATTCACCTTTGACTATTTCATATCTGGCCGAAAAGACCCACCGTTTCCCATAGAATATTTAAAAATGCATGTCGGGGCTTTTTTAGTGATTGCTTTAGTATCGGGCAAGGACGCCCAACGGAGCGAGCGAAGTCGTTTTCGGCCAGTCAATATTTACAAAATATACCGGCTTAAATCTTCGTCTTCTATAATTTCTTTAAGAGTATCTCGAACTTTATCTTGGGTGATTTCTATCTCGTTGACTTCCAGATCGGGAACTTTAAACAAAACTTCTTCCAAAAGCGCCGTTAAAACAGTATGGAGCCTTCTTGCACCTATATTTTCCGTGCGTTCATTCACTTGGTTTGCTATATTAGCAATTTCACGAATGGCGTCCTTTGTAAATCCTAAATCTACGCCCTCGGTTTTTAAAAGAGCACTATATTGTTTAATTAAAGCATTTTCGGGTTCAGTGAGAATCCGTACAAAATCATCAGCCGTTAAACTAGAAAGTTCCACACGGATAGGAAAACGCCCTTGTAGTTCAGGGATTAAATCCGATGGCTTTGAGACATGAAAAGCGCCAGAAGCGATAAAAAGAACATGGTCAGTTTTAACCATGCCATATTTAGTAAAAACACTGGTGCCTTCCACCACGGGTAATAGATCTCTTTGAACACCCTCGCGTGAAACGTCGGGTCCTGTTTTACTGTTTTCTCCAGCAATTTTATCAATTTCATCCAAGAACACAATGCCCGAATTTTGGACCCGCTGGATAGCTTCTTGAACTACCTGTTCCATATCAATCAACTTTTGGGCTTCTTCTTGAATGAGATGTTGTCTTGCCTCTTTTATTTTCATCTTCCGTCGTTTAGTCTTTTTGGGCATTATCCCACCAAATAGATCTTGCAGATTAACTCCCATTTCTTCAACCCCCATAGGAGAGATAATTTGCATCAATGGAAATTGCTCACTCTGCACATTTAATTCTACCATGCGGTTTTCTAACACTCCGTTATCTAACTGCTTTTCTATTTTTTCACGGGTTCGTTTGTAACGTTCTTCAGAATCATCTTCTTCAGTGGTATCAATTCCAACCCGCTTATTGGTTTTAGGAGGAGGCAGTAAGATTTCCAATAATCGTTCTTTTGCATGCTTTTCGGCTAAATCTTGAATTTGACTGGTTTTCTCAACTCGAACCATGGAGACGGCTAAGTCAGTGAGATCCCTGATTATGGATTCTACGTCCCGCCCCACATATCCAACTTCTGTGAATTTTGAAGCTTCTATTTTTATAAATGGAGCATTAGCAAGCCGAGCTAATCTTCTAGCAATTTCTGTTTTGCCCACTCCTGTCGGACCAATTAAAATAATATTATTAGGCATAATTTCTTCCCGCAGGCCTTCAGAGACTTGCATTCGCCGCCAACGATTTCTGAGAGCGATGGCCACAGATTTTTTGGCTTTATCTTGTCCGATTACGTATTTATCTAACTCTTCAACAATCTGTCGCGGAGTAAATTCCTTGATGTCTTGCATCTAATCAACCTTTATTATAATTCTTCGATAATCAGTTCAGAATTTGTATAGATACAAATATCTGCAGTTAATTTTAAAGATTCTTCAACAATTGATTTTGTATCTAAACTTGAAAATTTCATTAAGGCACGGGCTGCGGCCATGGCATAACCACCCCCAGAACCAATGGCTATAATATGATCATCCGGTTCAATCACATCGCCAGTTCCCGATATGAGGAACATATTTTCTTTGTTCATTACGATAAGCTGGGCCTCAAGCCGTCTTAGAAACTTATCTGTACGCCATTCTTTGGCCAGTTCAACAGCAGAACGATTCAAATTACCACCATATTGTTCTAGGCGTTTTTCAAATTTCTCAAAAAGGGTAAAGGCATCAGCAGAGGCTCCAGCGAATCCCGCTATAACAGCATCATTATAGATTTTTCGTACTTTTTTTGCCTTCAGCTTTAATATGGATTCCCCAAAGGTAACCTGACCGTCACCTCCTAAGGCAGCTTTCCCCTCGTTTAGTACACCCAAAATAGTAGTGCTTTTAATCATTCTTCTTTTTCACTCATTTTTGTTTAATAAATACTACCTGAAAAATCGCTGAAAACATTCTGGGTTCGAAATGACACACAAATAATCAAATTTTTCTTCTTAGTCGTGACACTGGAATCATCATTTGTTCTCGATATTTCGCAACGGTCCGTCGAGCAACATTAAATCCTTTATCCTTTAACAACTCTGCTATTTTCTGGTCGTTGTAAGGTTTATTGGGATCTTCATCTTCGATGATATCTTTAATCAAGGATTTAATTGTTTTGTTTGAAACATCTTCTCCAACGTCACTTTTTATTCTTTCACTAAAAAAGTATTTTAATTCAAATACTCCAAACTCGGTCTGGACATATTTACCGTTGGTTACCCGGCTAATTGTGGAAATATCCATGCCTATTTCATCGGCAATGTCCTTCAATATCATAGGCTTTAAATATTCTTTGCCTTTCTCAAAAAAAGCTCGCTGTTTGTCAATGATGGCTTCCATGACCCTTAATATTGTCGTCCTTCTTTGATGAATAGAATTAATTAGCCAGCGGGCCGATTCTAAACTTTGTCGAATATAATCTCTTGTTTCTTTTGATGTATTTTTTTTATCTAATAATAATTTTTTGTATGAATTATTTATTCTCAGATGTGGAATGTTCCAATCATTCATAATAATTCGAAATTCTCCATTGTCTCTTTCTACAATTAAGTCAGGTAATACTACATTTTGGTGGTAAAGCATATAGCCTTCACCTGGTTTAGGGTTCAGTTTGGTTATTACTTCTATTGCATGACGTATATCATCTAAGGTAATATCCATTTTTGTAGTGATTTTTTCGTATCGTTTATTGGTGAAATCATCAAAATGATCTCGAAGAATAGTAATTGCAATGGTATTATTAGGATCTTTCTCCTGCATTTGTATCAACAGACACTCCTGAAGATTTCTTGCCCCAATACCCAGAGGGTCAAACTGTTGTATAACTTTCAATACTTTTTCTACCTCGCTGGTCGTAGCATTTAAGTTTTCTGCAATATGATCCACCGAAAAAGTTAAATACCCCCCTTCATTTATATTCCATATAATATATTCTCCAATTACCATCTCCTTTTCAGATAAATTTGTTAAATGAAGCTGACTTAAAAGGTGTTCTGGCAGCGTGGTTTGTGCAACTTCTGGTCGCTCAAATGTAATCGCACTTTCATCTTTGGGTATTCGATAATCATAATTATCTTCATCATTTAAAATGGTATCCCAATCTACTTGTTCGCTTTCAAAATCATCCATAGCATCATTTTCTACTTCTACTTCTGCTTCTCCATCTTTTTCTTCCTCTTTAGTTTCCGATTCAATAGCTTGTTCAAGTTCTTCTTCCATCTCTTCTTCTAATTCCATGTCCAACTGCTCATCGAGTTCTAAAAGCGGATTCAATTCTAATTCAAGCTTAATTTTTTGTTCTAAACTTAGAATTGGAAGCTGCAGCAAAGAAGATAGTAACACCTGTTGTGGCGACTGTCTCAACTGCAAACTGAGTTTTTGAGTCAAATTCATCATAATATACTTTCTTCTTTAAGGAGGTTAAGTCTATTTAAATACCATTCCTAAGTTTAAATTTTTCACCTAAATATAGTTTTATAGTAGCAGGATCAGTAGCTAAATATTGAGCAGTTCCTGACTTTAAAACAATACCATCATACAATAGATAAGCTCGGTCTGTAATAGAAAGCGTTTCTTGGACATTATGGTCCGTAATTAAAATACCAATTCCCTTATTTTTTAAGTTTTGAACTATGTTTTGAATTTCTTCAACAGCAATAGGATCTACGCCAGTAAAGGGCTCATCAAGCAAAATAAATTTAGGATTGGTTACTAAAGCGCGAGTAATCTCAACTCGACGTCGTTCGCCGCCAGAAAGTGTATAAGCCTTACTTTTTGCTAAAGGGGACACGTTTAATTCTGCTAAAAGAGAATCCAAACGTGATTTCCGTTCCTGCTTTGAAATGGGTAGCGTTTCGAGAATAGCCATGATATTTTGTTCAACAGTTAACCTACGAAAAATAGATGGTTCTTGAGATAGATAGCCAATTCCCATCCTTGCTCTTTTATACATTGGCAATTTAGTAATATCTTCATTGTCTAAAAAGATCCTTCCACTATCAGGTCTAATTACTCCTGTAATCATGTAAAATGTAGTTGTTTTGCCTGCGCCATTTGGTCCAAGCAGACCAACAATTTCGCCCTGTTTAACATTAATACTAACCCCATTAACTACTTTTCGTTTTCGGTAAATTTTAACAAGCTCTTCTGCGCTTAGCATAAAACCTAAATCTAAATCTGTATTTCAATAGAGAAATGTCGCTAATGTCTCATTCTTGCCGCTATTGTTACACATTCATTAAACGGCTGAGTTTATTATTTTTTATAAGCAACCAAAGACGCTGAGCTTTTATCAAAAGGTTTGCGTCTTTCTAAAAGGCGTTTCCTAAAAGTGCGGTGGCAAATATATGCCCGAAGATACCTCCGGCTCGCTATTAACCAACACTCGAGTCACTTCACCTTGAGAAAAAAATAACATAATCTTATCTCCGGACACCTCATTGGAGCCTTTATACTGACCATCTTCGATTATATGATACATACTTGTCGCTTGATTTTCAACAATTACTTTTTCAAGTTTTTGATTATTAAAGCTAAAATCCATAGTTTGACCTGTCAATTTATTTACCCAGCGTCCCCTATTCAGAGTATCAGCATCTGAAATTGCTAAGGCCTTTCCAATAACCTGTGCACGAATCAATTTAGAATCTTTTAAAAACAACAACAACGTATCTCCTGATATTTGCTGATTTGATCGCCAAACTTGGGGATTTTCATTTAAGATAATTTTTTCAGCAGGATCAATATATTCTGCTTTACCGCACTTTGCTTTGATGCCTGGTTTAATAATTTGTACATTACCGATCATAAAAGTCCGCTCACCGCCATCGTAAATCTCAATCGTATCAGCAATAATTCTCATGATTTCAGTGCCTAAGCTATCAAACTGCATTAATACTGGATTTTGAAAAATTTTCCCGTACTCCTCTGACCTTTGATATTCTGCGTAACCCCCAGTCAGAATCCTTCTCTCTTTTGGACTTATTATTCGAACGTTACCTTGGGAAACAATTTTGTTGTGTTCTTCATAATAGATCATGCGGTCAGCTGTGGTAGTGTCTGAATCCGTGATGCTTTTTACTTTTCCAACCGCAATTTGTATTCGCTCTTTTTGATAAAAATTTACGGTATCCGCATATAGTGATTTACTCTCATCAAATATTTGTACATTTCCAATCATGGCAGCCTCACTACGACCTAAGAATTGGGTGGCGAGGTCACATTTCATTGTGGTGCTACCTTGCTGAAACTTTACATTCCCTTCCAACTTTTGTACAATTTGGTGCCCGACGATTTCTCTTTTTAATAGGTCTGCATGAATTAATCGAAGGGGTTCTACTTTGTCTTGACTGAATAGAAAAGTAAAACCTGCTATTAAAACAGATGTAAATAATGTAAAACTAATTATTCGCATTTGATTTAACTTTAGATGGATTATCAAGGATCTGGATGTTCAATTTTTTTTGAGTAACCCCCCATGGGGTTTTGATAATCCAATTATTTAAAGCTTGGTCCGATTCGAACCCAGTACCATATATGGTATCATTTTCTGCAGTAGTCACCGTAACAAATTCTTCAGATAAAATTTTGCCAGTGTTCTCATCCCAAAGAAGTTTTTCAGTACGCAAAGATAAACCACTATCTGACAGCACAACTACATTTCCCATTAAATCAACATTGTTGTTGTTTTCATACAACACAGCCTTTTCAGAATGTACGATTGAAGTGTGAGAACCTTTAGAATCGAAGAAATCAATCTCAACCCCTTGATCAAATTTAACAACTTTTTTCCGTGTATATTTTTCCATGTGTTCATATTTAATAATTGCCGTGATATTACCTTTACTGGTTGAGGTTAATGTTGATTGCCATCCTTCTTGATCTGGTAATTCAGTTAAATCTGTGGTATTTGACGTCACCTCTTCCTGAGAATGACAGGCTATCACTAAAAGCAATAATAAAGTACAATTTTTAATTTTTAAAGATAAAGCTTGCATATATTTTATATCGACTAATTCATATCAATCTGCATTGCGAAAAGTCAGCCATTTGATTTCTTATATTCTACTGCTGCTTTAACAAATTCCCGGAATAGTGGATGCGCTTTAAGAACACGGGATTTTAGTTCTGGGTGAAACTGAACGCCAATAAACCAAGGATGTTCTTTAAGTTCAATAATTTCAACTAAATTAGTATCCGGATTGATACCCGTAGCAATCATCCCATGCCTCTCTAATAGCTCAATATAATTATTGTTTACTTCATAACGATGTCGATGCCTTTCATAAACTTCGCTTTGTCCATAAGCCTCAGATGTTCTAGTATCGCTTTTAATCTTGCAAGCATAGGCTCCAAGCCGCATGGTCCCACCCATGTCAGAAATGTTTTTTTGGGCTTCCATCAAATCTATAACGGGGTATTTAGTTTGAGGATCAAACTCTGAACTATTAGCGCCTAGCAAACCACATACATTACGGGCAAATTCGATAACAGCACACTGCATTCCTAAACAAATTCCAAAGTATGGCAGTTCCTTTTCTCTGGCAAATTTTGCTGCAGTTACTTTTCCATCTATCCCGCGTATTCCAAATCCACCCGGAATTAAAAGACCGGATACATCAGCCAGAAGCTCTCCCATCCCGCGGCTCTCTAATTCTTCTGAATCAATCCATTTTAACTCAACCTGCACAAGGTTTTTCACCCCAGCGTGGACAAAAGATTCGATAATGCTTTTGTATGAATCTTTCAATCCTACATATTTACCACAAATGGCGATTTTAACCTTATCTCTAGGATTTTTTACTTTATTTACAAACGATTCCCATTTTGATAAATCAGGACTAAATGTTTCGATCCCCAATTTCTGAACAATAATATTACCTAATCCCCCCTCTTCGAATATAATTGGTACTTCATAAATTGTTTGGACATCTCTCGCTTCAATCACCGCGCTTTTTGGAACATTGCAAAATAGACCAATTTTTTGTTTAGTTTCGTCATTTAAGCGAGTCTCACAGCGGCAAAGAAGCACGTCGGGCTGTAATCCAATTTCTCTTAATCGCATAACCGAATGCTGGGTTGGTTTGGTTTTAAATTCACCGGCCGCTTTGATATATGGAACTAAGGTCAAATGAACGTTTAAAGCTTTATCCTGTCCAACATCTAAACAAAACTGACGAAGAGCTTCTAAAAAAGGTAGGCTTTCAATATCACCAATGGTTCCACCCACCTCAGCAATCACCACATCATACACCTTATCCTTGTTCCCAGCCTCTCGAATTCTTTTTTTAATTTCATCTGTGATATGTGGAACAACTTGAACAGTTTTACCGAGATAATCGCCCCGGCGCTCTTTTGTAATCACCGAATAATAGATCTGACCCGTCGTTGCATTGTTTTGCTGGGTCATATCTTCATCAATGAAACGCTCGTAGTGGCCCAAATCAAGATCTGTTTCAGAACCGTCGTTGGTGACATACACCTCGCCGTGCTGATAAGGGCTCAAGGTTCCAGGATCAACGTTAATGTAAGGATCAAATTTCAAAATGGTTACTTTTAATCCTCGGGCCTTTAAAAGTAAACCAATGGAAGCGGAAGCTATGCCCTTTCCCAATGAGGACACCACACCGCCCGTAATGAATATATATTTTGTATTTTCGTTAACTGCCATTTTTAACTCATTCCATAAAAGCAAATAGAGAAAAAATGATTCCAACCGCTTTGATGAGATCCAATTCTATCCAATCACTTTGGGTACACTAAAATAACCGTTCTTTTTGGCTGGAGCATTTTTGAGAGCTTCTTCTTGTGTCAGCCATTCCTCTACTTTATCTTCTCTAAGAACATTTTTTAAATCAATGACATGAGATGTTGGTTTAACATCTTCAGTATCTAATTGATTAAGTTTTTCAACATAAACGACAATTTGGTCAAGCTGTTTAGTTAATTTTTGTTTTTCTTCTGATGAGAATTCTAATTTTGCCAACGCTGCAATCTTATCAACCTCTTGGATAGTTATTGGCATAGCCACTCCTACACAATAGACCTCCATAAACGATTTGACAATATGCCTAATATAAAATAAATCATTATGATTGTCAAGGTTAATTTAAATGAGTGGCATAATATTTGTGATATTATTTATTGTATAAGTAAACTATAAAAAGCGGAAGAATTCAAAAGCTAACCTTCTTACAAAATGCAAAATGATTTGATTTTTACTGAATGACACTCTTTAATTAAATGTAAACTAAATCTATAATTATGAGAAGGTTATTTTTTTCTTCAAATGCGGATATTGAATACAAAAAAAGCGGCGGATGCCGCTTTTAAAAAATTAAAATACTTAAAATACACTAATTTAAATTTTAAGTTTACTTATACTTTCTCTAACGTGTTCAGCAGACTGTCGAAGTGCAGATAATTCATCGTGGTTTAATTCAATCTCATATATTTCTTCAACCCCCTTTTTCCCTAATTTAACTGGTATTCCCACATATCTAAACTTTTACCCTGGGGAAGACCATCGATAATATCAACCAAAATTAATTCATTAGTTAATTCTTTTTCAGCAATCCTTTGGGCTGTTGTCGCACCTACATGACCCACACCGGCTATCGTTATTTTCATAAAGTTATCTCCTTTTTATTAAAAAGGCCAAGAGAAAATTTCTTTTGGCCTTTTTAATTTTATCCTTTGGTTAAGACATTGACGACTTTCTTGAAACGTCCTCGCCGTTGAAATTTTACAACACCATCAATCTTTGCATACAAAGTATCGTCTCTTCCGAGACCTACATTGGCTCCTGGATGGATTCGGGTACCTCTTTGACGAACTAAAATGCTCCCCGCTGAAACTAACTGCCCATCATATCTTTTTACCCCAAGAAATTGAGGATTACTATCCCGACCATTTTTGGAGCTGCCCACACCTTTTTTATGTGCCATATCTAAATTATCCTCCTTTACTTCTTACTTACTGCTTATACTTTTAATCATTAATTCTGTGTAGTCCTGACGATGCCCTTTTTTAACTTTGTATCCTTTCCGTCGTTTTTTTTTGAAAACAATCACCTTTTTACTTCTACCAAAACCCATGATTTTTGCTTTGACTCTTGCCCCTTCTATAATGGGTTGTCCAACAGTAATTTTTCCCTTATCGGAAAGCAGCAAAACTCTATTAAATTCAACATTCTTTCCAACTTCGCCTTGGATTTTAGGAGCCAGAATTTTATCATTCTTACTTACTTTAAATTGCTCGCCTTCTACATCAACTATCGCATACATTAAATTAACCCTCCCGATCAGATCGTATAATTGTTAGCTTAAATCTACAAATTATAAGAAATATTTTCAATTTAAAAATTGCTCAGTTATATCTATATTATTTTTTTTCAAAATCACTTTAAAGTGGTCTGTTCTCAAAGAATCGTCACGAATCAATTCAATTTTTAAACGATATTTCCACATAAGTCTTCTCATTCTACTAATTAAACCCGAAGTTAAGTAATTGGCAATTGAAGAATGTACAAAAAGCTGTATCGACCACTCGCTTCGTTCTGCTTTAAATCGTTTTAACCATCGATCGATTTTGGAAAGAACGGTACTTTTTAAAGTCACTCGACCCGTGCCATCACAGGTAGGGCACGCCTCACTAAAAGTGAAAAGCAAACTCGGTCGGATGCGTTCCCGAGTCATTTCAATCAAGCCAAAATCACTTATAGGGCTAATATTGGATTGAGCCCGATCTTTGCGTAATTCACGGCAGAATTCATCATACAGTCGTTTCTTATTCTTGGGGTCCAACATATCAATGAAATCAATGATAATAATTCCACCGATATCACGCAGTCGAAGTTGGCGAGCTATTTCTCTTGCTGATTCAAGGTTAATCTTTAATGTGTTTTCCTCGGGTTCCTTTCGCCCAACAAATTTACCGCTATTCACATCAATTGCCACTAAGGCTTCGGTATGGTCGAATATAATGTAACCACCACTTGGAGTCCAAACTTTTCGGGAGAGACTTTTTTCTATCTCACCTTCAATTCCGAAGGTATCGAAAATAGGCTTTTTGTTTCCATAATATTCAACCCGAGTAGAAAGTGATGGTGCTACATCTTTTAAATAGGCTATAATTTCTTTATAAAGCTTTTTAGAATCAATTAATACTCGGCCGACATCACTGGTAAATAAATCTCGGATTACACTAGATGCCATTGCTACATCTTTGTAAATTAATGCTGGTGGAGAAGCTCTTTTAAGGATTTTCTCTAGTTTTTTCCACTGTTTAAGCAAATTCTCCAAATCAGCTTTTAAAGTATGCTCATCTTTATTTTCCGCCACAGTTCTGACAATTACCCCGAATCCTTCGGGTTTGATTGCTCGCGTGATTTTTTTAAGTCTTCTTTTCTCTTTGATACTATAAATTTTTTTAGAAACCCCAACCACATCTGAGTTGGGTACGAGGACTAAAAATCTCCCCGGTATGGATATTTCTGTTGAAATTCTTGCCCCCTTGTTACTCATTGGTTCTTTAATAATTTGAACCAAAATTTCTTGACCCTGTTTAGGGATGAGTCTATGGCTTTTACTTGTCGTACCATTTCGTGAATTTTCCAAATCGACGAACTCTTTATAATCCGCCAATATGGCCCCGATGTCTGAAAAATGTAGAAAAGCATCTTGTTTCTGACCTATGTTCACAAAAGCAGCGTGTATTCCTTGAACAACATTGACGACTTTACCCAAATAGATGTCACCCACCATCCTTTCATTCTCGGGTTGTTCTACAAAAAGCTCTACTAGTCTGCTATTTTCTAAGATAGCAATTCTTGTCTCTCCCACGGTTGAATTAATCATTATTTCTTTTTTCATTATAATATTACTCACACTCCTATCCACAAATTTCGCTAAAAGTATAGCACTTAAAAATCAAAATTTGCGAAGGATAAAAAGGTAGAAACTGTGACGAAAATGTCAAAGAACAAAAAAACAAATAAAAAGGGATATCGCTATCCCTTCAAGATTTCAGATTTGATTAAATAACATTTAAAGTATAATAAATTTTTAAATAATTTGCAAGGAATTTTTATTCTCTACATTGTATGTATATTTCATAAAGTTTAAAGTAAACTGTTCTCATTTACAACTAAACTAAATTTGCAACCCAGAAAATTCGCTGCTCGTTTGCAATAAAGCATTCTGTTCAGGAAAATCTCAAAATATTCCATGACCGAAGAAATTTTCAAATCGACTGTGAGTTCAAGTGTTATGATTTTATTTTCATTATCCACTTTGAGAATAGACCTTTCAACAGCGTAATTAACTCGGTCGTGAATATCGAATTTAATCATATCTGGATTCCTCACACGTGAGCGATGAACATCAGATTTATCTGCCAGAATCAAACCCGCACCAATCCGACTAATAGGTTCACAGTCATTTTCATCATGACTACCGATAGCAGCAACGATGGCTGTAATTTCTTGGATTTCCATTCTTAATTCTTTAAGAAGGATGTGAGCTAAAACGGCTCCGGTATAAGCATGGTTGATACGGCTAAATACATTGCCGATGTCATGTAAATATCCTGCGATTGCCGAAAGTTCCGCTTCACGCTCTGAGACCTCTAATTGTAATAAAGTATTTAAGGCGACTTTTGCCACCAAACTGCAGTGTCGTTTACCATGTTCCGTATACCCAATCACTGCCAAATACTCATCTGCGCGTTCAATATATGATTGCACTTGAAGATCATTTTTAACCTGGTCTAATGTAACTCTATTGGTCATTTCTAACTCCATGTTGTTATTCATACTCAATAAGGATCATATAATAATTATAAAAATTTGGCTAGGCTCGGTTCAATTTAATATAAAAGTTAAATCAATTGATCAAATTTAGTTTAATAATTTTCAACAAGAAAAGGATTTGAAAGTTTTTCTTGGCCTATGTTTGTTTGAGGTCCATGGCCTGGATAAATGATGATGTCGTCTCCCAATGGGAAAAGCTTTGTCTTAATTGAATTTAATAACGTATCATAATCACCACCTGGTAAATCAGTTCGACCTATGGATCCCATAAAAAGAACATCGCCAACAAAGGCAACCCCAGTAGAAGCATAAGTAACACTACCAGGCGAATGACCAGGTGTATGAAGTACATCAAATTGCAGTTGTCCAAATTCAATAGAATCGCCTTCTGTAACATATTTATCCACTTTAGGAATTCCAGAGAAGGACAAACCAAATGCCGCTGCCTGCGTCGGGAGGCTTTCCAGTAAAAAGCCATCAGCAGAATGCATTAATATAGGGACTTTTATTTCATCTTTTAGTGCTTTTAACTCTTTCACATGATCTAAATGAGCATGAGTAAGTAAAAAGTATCTGATATCAAGCTTCATGTCATTAATTTTACTAAGAATTCTATGAATTTCGTCCCCAGGATCAATGACTACCCCTTGGTGGGTATTTTCACATCCAACTATGTAGCAATTTTCAGCAAATGCACCAACTTCTAATTTTTCAATGATCATAATTTGAAAATTTAAGATTTAATCCGGGTTCAATATTACAAGGCGGATGATAACTCCTTCATTTTTTTTACAACTTCATAGGACACTTTATACTGTCCTAAAATCTCATCCCCTTTTTTACCACCATGGTAGTCGGAGCCACCCGTTACTAAAAGTCCATTTCTATTTGCAATTTCGCTGTAATAGTGTATTTGCCCTTTATCATGCTTTGGATGTATTGCCTCAATCCCGTTGATGCCAGATTTGATTAGCATAATTAAATCTTCCTCACTGAGATCTAGGCCAGGATGTGCAATTGAACTCACTCCTCCAGCAGCATTTATCAATCGAATTGCAATGTCAACATCTAATTTGAATTTCTCAACATACGCGGGTTTTACATTACCAATGTATTTATCAAAAGCCTCTTGAAAAGAATAGACGTAGCCTTCCTCAACTAAAACATGGGCTATATGAGGCCGCCCGACCGAACCTGACCCCGCTTTTCTCAAGACCGCTTCAAAAGATATAGGCATCCCCATATCCGTCAATATATTTACCATTCTTTCAGCGCGTTTAAGCCGTTCTTCTTTAAAACTATTCAGATATTCTACCAAATTAGCATTATTATAATCAATACAGTACCCTAATATATGTAAATCAAGTTGACGATAACTGACACTAAGTTCAACGCCCGGAATAACTTCCAAGCTCTGATCTTTACCATAAGTGATTGCTTCATCCAAAGCACTAACCTCATCGTGATCTACAATAGCGATTGCTATCAACCCATGTGACAAAGCTTTATCAACCAGTTCTTTTGGTGAACAATACCCATCCGATCTGTTAGTGTGAAGGTGGAGATCGGCGTAACCGCTTTTCAGCTTCATATTGTTATCTTTCTAAAAGATTAAATGATTATATATCAATTTAAACTTTGGGTAAAGTAATCCCTTTTTGTGCTTGATATTTTCCTTTTTTATCTGCGTAAGAGCTTATGCACTCTTCGTCGCTTTCAAAAAACAAAATTTGAGCAATGCCTTCTCCAGCATATATTTTTGCCGGTAAGGGCGTTGTATTGGACACCTCCAAAGTTATATGTCCTTCCCAGCCAGGTTCTAAAGGAGTAACATTAGTGATAATTCCACAACGTGCATAAGTAGATTTACCTACACAAATAGTCATAATCTTTCTAGGAATTTTGAAATATTCAATTGTTCGACCTAGCGCAAATGAATTTGGTGGAATTAAGCATACTTCTCCATTAAAATCGACTAGAGATTTTGGGTCCAAGTTCTTTGGATCTACAATTGTAGTATTTATATTTGTAAAAATCTTAAACTCATTGGCAATTCTTACATCATATCCATAGGATGATAATCCGTAGGATATAACACTTTCTTGAACTTGACTCTCTACAAAAGGAGTAATCATTGCATAGTTCAAGGCCATTTCTTTTATCCATCTATCGGCTTTAATAGCCATTTAATTTTCCCTCCAATTTCGTTCAATATACTATTTCGACTATATTATTCGTTACTTTATTTGAACTCACATTAGATTACTAGAGGCGTGACCGAAAACCCATATTTTTTGAGATTCAAGGTAGTTAAGTCATTGTTTTTTAGTTCGATTTTTTCTTAAGCATCTACTTTTCGGCTACGCCTCTAGGGATTTTTTATAGCGAATTTTGAAACTATAATACTGATTTCATAAAGCAAAATCAAAGGCCCAACTAACAGTAATTGGGTAAAAACATCGGGAGGGGTTATGAGGGCAGCTATAATAACTATCACTACTATCCCATGGCGGCGATAATGGCTTAGAAATGCCGGGGTTAATATTCCTATTTTTGTTAAAAAAAAAGAAAGCACGGGCAGCTCAAAAATCAATCCGAAGACCAAGAGCAGCATAGTAACAAATTGCAAGTATTCATTAATCGAGATCATGGCCACCAAATCTGCGGTTTCAAAACTTAAGAGAAATCGTAATCCATAACGCAAAACTATAAAATAGCAGAATAGGGCTCCAACCAAAAAACAAACGGTAGAAAACAAAACCACGACAGGGACATAATTCCGTTCTTTCTCCAAAAGGCCTGGGACAACAAACTGCCAAATTTGATAAAAAATGACTGGTAGGGCCATCAAAATCCCAGAAAAAATAGAAAGTTTAATACGAATCATAAAGCCACCGATTGGCGTTAAAAATATAAGTTTTTGAATATCGGATTTGTTCAATTGTGCGGCTGCCTCATTATAAGGATTTACCAAAAGAGCCAGAATTTTATCTGAAAAGAAATAAACACCAATGGCAAAGACAATAACAGTTACTATAGATTTTATTAATCGCCACCGAAGTTCCTCTAAATGGTCCAGAAAAGGCATTTCTTTTTCATTATTTTTTTTAAAATTACTTTTATATTTGTTCATCTAAAATAGCCAAACATAAAAGAGCAGATAGAGGCGCCTCTTTCAAAATTGGGGTACCAAATCTATCTGCTCACCAATTTACTTCAAAATTTTTAATCAAAAGAGATTTTATTTACCGTATTTGAGTCCCTCTAACTCGCTCATGAATTCTTCTTTATCTTGAAAATTACGATAAACAGAGGCAAATCGTACATAAGCAACTTCATCCAGACCTCGGAGGTAATTGATAACTAACTCACCTATTTCTCTTGAGTGCACTTCGTCTCGCCCTTTATCGCGAAAAATACCTTCAATTTTGATTACAATGCCATCGAGGGTAGATGTTGAGATTGGACGTTTGTTGCAAGCAATTTGCAAGCTGCGTTTGAGTTTTACTTGATCATAATTCTCACGTCGGCCATCGGATTTAACCACCATAAGAGGAGTTTCTTCTACATGTTCCTTAGTAGTAAATCTGCGTTTGCAATGTAGACATTCCCTTCTGCGCCGCACTACCCGACCTTCATTACTAGCACGTGAGTCAATTACTTTACTGTCTTCAAATTTACAATACGGACATCGCATGTTCTATTCACTTGGAAGTTCATATAATGGAAAACGTTTGCTTAAATCAGCTACTTGCGCCCGAACTAATTTTAATACGGCTTCATTATTGATGTCAGATAAAATTTTATCAATTAAGAAAGCGATTTCTTCCATCTCAGCTTCTTTCATGCCGCGGGTGGTTAAAGCAGGCGTACCAAGGCGAATACCGCTGGTAACAAATGGACTCTGTTGGTCGAAGGGAACCATATTTTTATTTACCGTGATTCCAGCTTTTTCCAAGGCTTCTTCTGCTTCTTTACCTGTAAGTTCTTTGTTGCGTAAGTCAATCAGCATAAGGTGGGTGTCTGTACCGCCCGATACAATATCATATCCCAGATCTATAAGTTTATTGGCTAATGTTTGAGCATTTCGAATGATTTGTCGGGAATATTCTTTGAAACTGAGCTCCAAATCTTCTTTAAAGGCAACAGCTTTTGCTGCAATTACGTGCATAAGGGGACCCCCCTGAAAGCCAGGAAACACATTTGAATCGATAACTTCCGACCACAGTTTGGTTCGACCTTTCGGTGTTTTTATTCCTAAATCATTTTCCCCATCCTTTCCAATTAATATCATTCCCCCACGAGGGCCTCGTAATGTTTTATGGGTGGTAGTAGTTACAGCATGGCAGAAAGGAAGCGGGCTGGAGATCAATCCGGTAGCGATAAGACCCGCAGGATGAGCAATATCTGCAATTAGATAAGCACTAACTTTATCGGCTATTTCACGAAACCCTTGGTAATCAATGGCACGAGAATAGGCGCTGGCACCAGTAATGATTAACTTAGGTTTTTCCTTTTCAGAAATAGACGCTACTTCGTCTAAATCAATCCATCCGGTTTTTGCATTGACTCCATAAAAAACAACCCGAAAGAGTCTTCCTGAGAAATTAACTGGACTTCCATGGGTAAGATGTCCTCCGTGGGACAAGTTCATACCCAATATAGTATCCCCTGGTTTTACAAAAGAAAAATAAGCGGCTATATTAGCTTGAGAACCTGAGTGAGGCTGGACATTGGCATGCTCAGCTTTAAATAACTTTTTCGCTCTTTCTCTTGCTAATTCTTCTGCTACATCAACAAATTCACAACCACCATAATAACGTTTGTGGGGATAGCCCTCGGCATATTTGTTGGTCATTACCTGACCCATGGCTTGCAATACGGCTGGGCTAACAAAATTCTCTGAGGCAATTAACTCAAGCTTATCATTCTGACGATGAGTTTCATCAATAATCGCTTTATATAATTGGGGATCAGTACGCTTTAGATGCTTCAAATGTTGAGCCTCGTTTATAACTTTTATTAAATGTTAGAATTTAATATATCCACTTATAACAATCGCCCTCAGCTCTTTTTTGATCTTTATGCATAAACTTGTCTTCAGTGGTAGGTAACACACCTTGGAGATAACTTATGTGCCTTTCTGCTTCGTTTCTATAGGCTAAATCTTGTAGGGCTTTTTTGTATTGTTGATACGCAAGTTCATAAACTAATTTATCATTGTAATCAACTTTGCCATTTTTCTTTTTAACACAATATTCAGCGCTGGCTTCATAAGCTTCACCAAAAACAATCCATCCCAGGCCGTAAGAATTATCATTCGCCAAGGCCTTTCTGGCGTATCTTCTTGCCATTGCAAAATTGTTCAAGCCTTTATAACACCGGCTTATTTCAGCCTTGACTTTTTTATTGTTCGGAACTTTATTCAAAATCATATTATATTCTTTAATTGCATCTCTATAACGATCTAACCGTTGATAAGCATTTGCAATGTATTCAATGGCATTCACATCACCTGGTACGAGAGCTAAAAATTCGTTAAATCTTTCGATGCTCTTCTCATATTGGCCTTCATTGAAATATAATACACCAAGTTCAAAACGAACTTGAGAATTTTCAGGTTGTTGTTCTCTAACCCTTTCTTTCGCTTCGGTTTCTTTTTCACTTTGGCCGGTTGCAGCATATAATGCGGACACGTTCCTTTGTGCTTCTTCATCATCAGGTTTTAATTCGAGAACCTTTTCATAAGCCCTAATCGCCTCATCATATTGATCTACTTTAGCGTAAAGAGCTGCAAGCTGCTTCCAATCGGTTACGGATTGTGAATCAAGTTTAACCACAATTTCATATTCCGAAATAGCATCTTCAGTAAGTTCCTTTTCCGCCAAAATATAGCCATACATCCGGTGTAAATGTGAGTCTTCTGGGTATTTTTTTATCCCTAATTCAAATACAATTTGCGCCGTATCCGGCTTATGTAGATTAAAATAACTATCTCCCAGATATCGATAAACCCTAGGAAATTTGTTAATCGTATCCATATTCGCCACTTTCCAAAAATTCTTAACGGCATCGGTATATTGTTTATTTTTATAGTTTTCAAAACCGAAACTCCAAAATTTGGTCATTTCAAATTCATAGGCCTTTCTCTGGGATTCAAGCAAAGCTTGGTCATTCTCTTCTTGCTTACCTTTTTTATTTTTCTTCTTCTTTTTCTTTTGAGCAAATGAATCATTTGAAATCATGCTCAAAGCGAATATTAAAATTAATCCTGACACCCCCACACAATTCCAAACTTTCAACAGGTTAAAGTTTGCTTTTAACACTTAATATTCCTCCCGTATATTTCAATTAAACAATTGGAAATAAAGGATTATTAAATTTTTCTTAAAAATATAAAATATACAAAGACTATTATTTGAGTAAATTTTTTAATAAATAAGATTTTAAATTAGCTCAAAGAAGTGAATTAATAATTTATGAATTAATGTTTACTGTATATTTTAAATTTTTAAGCATACTAAAAATTTAATTAAAAATCAAGTAAATTGTAACAATTAAATCATAGCCTGCCTCCACGATAAAACCATCTTTCACCAACCGTGATACTGCCCGTAATCCGAACAATTGTCTCTCTAAAAGGGTTTGATGGAAGAGAGCCCCGCCTTCCGCCTTCCAATGCCAAGTCGATTCTACCGGCCGACCATTTAATCGGCAGTCCTAGTCCAAGGGTACCAAAAAGTTCTGTTACTTTTTCACCTGCTGGATCTTCGAGACCTAAGTCTCGGTAAAAAATACCAGCTCGAAAGGCCATTCGACTAAAATAGGATGCCCGCTCAGAACCTCTTGCTGAATATTCAACGCCAAATCCAATCCTCTTACTATCATTGACAAACCCATCACCTTCAAAATTGCTCCATTTTTGTAAATAGAAATCAACTTCTGCTAAAACTTTTTTGCTCAAATAAAAAGCTGTTCCCACTCCAAAGGCTAAAGGTATTTCAATATCGCTATCAGGGAAATCTGAAAATTCACCGAATCTTTGTGTGAGTTTTTTGTTTACATTAAATGTTGCAGATGGGGTAAAAACACCACCAAGACTCCAACGAGGTGTAATTTGATAAATAAATCCAATCCTAATATTTCCAGTAGTAAAACTCTGAGAGATTTGATCTTGAGAATTAGAAAATTCCTGAGAAATAAAATTTACCTCCCAACTATTTTTTAGTACACCAAAGTAAAATAATCCAGTAATGCCTAAGTAAAAATTTTTAATTGGTCTAAATGAAAAGCTAAAAAAACCGGTATTCACACCACCATCAGCAGAAATTGATTCTATGAATGTCTTTTCTCCTTGGGAAATTGTAGAATCAAAAGAATATTCGATGGAGCTATATGGGTTCAGCCCTAAGGAAATAACCGCTCGATTTCTTTTAATAGGAATAACAAATTGAACTCCGCTGACATTGGTATTGGAAATAAATGCATTCTGTGAAGCGCCTTTCAAATCAGTTGCTTCGTGTAATAGGTTACCTGAAATAAAAGTAATGGGGATTACTACAAGACCAGCCGGATTTAGGTAGCTCACTGTCATTTTATCTGCTATTGCTAATCCAACCCCTCCCATACCAACACTCCGACCGCTAACAAAATAACGCACCAGTCCAATTCCTTTGGATGAATAAAAAGATCCGGCTTGAACTGGGGGTAGAAAATTAGTAATAACCAATAATATCAGTGTACAAAATTTATATTTAAAATTCTTCATAAGATTACCTTTTCTTAAATAATTATTAAGGGATCGGTGGAGCAACGGTATAATCGACTTCTACTTTTGGCGCCAAACTGGAATCAATTCCTGCGGAAAAAAACGCCACCCTTGAAACATCACGACCCGGGGTGCCTGTTCTAATAATAAAGCCATTATTATTTACATCTTGTGTTATCCAATTTTGAACCATGCCCGTTATTGGAATTTCAAGGAATGAGTTCGAGAGATCAAAAGCTGTATTTATTACAAAAAACAAAGAGTCCAATTTGAATGAATTAGGTGGCACAAACGGTTCTGCTAATCGAATAAGCTGAATAGTAAATCTATCATCTTTCAAAATTGAATGTTCAGCTTGTATATTTAAATCCAATATTGCTCTGTTAATTGTAGATTCTCTCGGTATTTTTGATTTTGAAAGATCAAATTTAATAACACTTTGACGACTGAAGATATTGTCAACGTATAGAGGCCCTGACGGTGGCTCCATAAGACTTCGTACTAAATAAGCATCAGCCGTTGCCGTAACATAAGTAGTATCAGTATCTGTGCTATCGCTAAGGTACTGAATTTCTAACATAGGTTGATTAGTAATGTTATCTTTGGAAAAAAATTCCTTTATGAAATTGCTATTTAAAAAATCAAGCAAAACGCCATAATTAGCGACCATCGAGGTCGAGTCCATCCAATCATTCACCAATTGAGGATTATCAAATTCAATTCTTACTGATCCAATATTTAATGTATCTATTCCTGATGTATCATTAACCGTTGGAAATATTTCAGCGCTTCCAAGTGAATCAATGTTAAATGAATTTTGAAAAATTTCATCCGTAACAGATAATTCATCCCAATCTGCTGTGATTTGATGGATTGTAGCAGTGAAAGGCTGCATGGATTCCCCAATAATGGCTCGAGTGTTTAATACTATGGCTGCACTGGTAGCTAAAATATTGTTAGGTAAATTTTCAAATCTTAATAAAATTTTCGTTTCTATATCGGTATACGATCCAAGTGATAAAATTTCACTTGAACCTGTGGCTGCGACTGTATCGCTAAAACTTACTTCCAAATCAATTGTATTTATGCTTATGTTTTCTATACTTCCTCTATCTGATGGATCTGCTAAATTAATATCCTGGATAGGCATGTCTTCACTACAGCTAATAATATTGAACACGACTAAAATAAACAATATAATAAGTGGTGAAATGATTCTAATACTCATTAATTTATGCAACAAAAATTGAATCCCTCGCTTTCTTTTCGGCTTTTTAAAAAATCTGTATTTTTATTTTGGTTAATTTTCGCAAACTATTTTTCCAGATTTTATCACGGTTTTTGCTAAATTTACACCAAAGTGATAAGGTAAATGTCTATAATTTGGCACATCCCAAATCACAAGGTCGGCCCTTTTTCCTACTTCAAGAGTACCTAACAAGTTCCCACGATCAATGGCTAAGGCCGCATGATAGGTGGCGGCTGTTAGTGCTTCTGAAGGTTTGAGTTTTAATTTCAAACAAGAGATAGTTAAAATTAAAGGCATGGATTCAGACATGCACGTGCCTGGGTTAAAATCGGTCGCCACAGCCACAGGCAATCCTACTTTGAGCATAGCCTTAGCAGGGGCATATTTTTCTTTTCCAAGAAAAAAAACCGCGCCAGGTAAGAGCACGGGTAATACTTGGTGCTCAAGCATTACCTGCCAATCTTTTTCCGCAGTGTATTCTAAGTGATCCGCCGATACCGCATCTAATTCCGCTGCTAACGATGCTCCGCCATTATGGCTTAATTGATCCGCATGAATCTTTATTTTTAATCCTGCTTTTTTTGCTGCGGTCAGAATTTGACGTGATTCATCTAAGCTAAAAACATGAGATTCACAAAATACATCACAGAATTCAGCCAGATTCCTCTCTAAAACCAATGGAATCATCTTGTTAATAATTAAATTGATGTAATTCTTCCTATTTTTTCGATATTCATCCGGGATCTCATGA
Organism: bacterium; assembly: GCA_046758365.1. GTDB lineage: Bacteria > Zhuqueibacterota > Zhuqueibacteria > Oceanimicrobiales > Oceanimicrobiaceae > JBHIAC01. The sequence goes on along the minus strand of JBHIAC010000031.1, from coordinate 2,471 downwards.
GCTCCTAAAAAAGTTGGAATGAGTTCAAGGGGATGAATTTTGTTTAATTCGGCAATGACTTCCAGAGATTTTATCTCGTCTTCTACGGAAAGGCCATATCCACTCTTGGCTTCAATCGTGGTAGTACCATGAGCGAGAAATCTATCTAATCTAGGAAGCGTTGCTTTAACCAGTTCTTCTTTGGACGCCTTTCGTAAACTACGAACGCTTGAACGAATGCCGCCACCAGCCATAGCAATTTCCTCGTAGTTTTTACCCAGAGTCCGCCATTCGAATTCATTTTCCCTCGTATCATAAAATATTGGATGCGTATGGCAGTCAATAAAACCTGGTGTGATGGTTTTACCAGTAGCATCAACGATTTCTGAATTTTCCAGGCGTTCAATTTGCGATTCCACGTTGCTGGTTTTCCCAACCAATACGATTTTGCCTTGAAATGCAGCCAGAGCTCCATCTTCAATACGTAAAAATGAGCCGGGTACAAATTCTGGAGATCCTTGAGGTGTTATTAATTCAGCCGCATTTTTAACTAAAAAATCAACTTTCAAGATCCGTCATTAAATAAATAAATCAAGGCATCAACATAGGAATTTTAATCCCTTTTTGCTTGGCTGTGTTCACCGCTTCATCATAGCCTGCATCTGCATGTCTTGCAATACCAATCCCTGGATCATTGGTTAATACTCTTTCCAAGCGATCAGAAGCATCTCGAGTGCCATCAGCAACAATGACTTGACCTGCGTGAATGGAATTACCAATTCCAACGCCCCCCCCGTGATGCACCGAAACCCATGTGGCCCCTGAAACTGCATTCAACAAAGCATTAAGTATGGGCCAATCTGCAATAGCGTCAGAACCATCTTTCATACCTTCGGTCTCACGATTTGGAGAAGCCACGGAACCTGTATCCAAATGATCTCTACCTATCACAATTGGCGCTTTGATTTCGCCAGTAGTCACCATATCATTGATAGCCAAACCAAATTTTGCTCGCTCACCATAACCAAGCCAGCATATCCGTGAGGGAAGGCCTTGAAATTCAATTTTCTTGCCGGCTAATGAAATCCATCGAACAAGCGCATCATCTTCAGGAAACAATTTCAAAACTACTTGATCTGTTTTATAAATATCTTCTGGTTCTCCAGAAAGAGCCGCCCATCGGAATGGTCCTTTTCCTTCGCAAAATAGAGGCCGAATATAAGCCGGAACAAAGCCTGGAAAATCGAAAGCCTCTTTTACCCCAGCTTTAAAGGCTTGACCTCGAATATTGTTACCGTAGTCAAAAGTAACCGCACCCAATTTTTGGAGCTCAAGCATAGCCAGAACATGAGTGGCCATGGATTCGTAGCTTCTACGAATGTAATCTTGTGGGTTTCGTTCTCGCAGTCGGAGAGCTTCTGGATAAGGCATCCCAGCAGGTACATAGCCATGTAACTCATCATGGGCAGAGGTTTGATCGGTTAATAAATCTGGTACAATTTCTCTTTTTACTAACTCAGGTAAAACTTCTGCACTATTACCCACTAGGCCAACAGAAACCGCTTCTTTTTTCTCTTTTGCTGCCAAAACGATTTTCAAAGCCTCGTCCAAATTCTCAACCATCCTATCGCAATATCGGGTATTTATTCTTCGTTCAATTCTATTGCGGTCAACCTCAACCCCAAGAAAAGCGGCTCCATTCATGGTAGCTGCCAGGGGTTGGGCGCCACCCATTCCCCCTAAACCACCAGATACTACGAGCTTACCTTTTAAATCACCCCCAAAATGTTTTTTGGCCGCGGCCGCAATAGTTTCATACGTCCCTTGAAGAATTCCCTGGGTTCCAATATAAATCCAACTACCGGCCGTCATCTGTCCGTACATTATCAGCCCCTTATCCTCTAAGTCTCGAAAATATTCAGAATTCGCCCAGGCTGGGACCAGCAATGAATTAGCGATGAGCACTCTTGGAGCTTGAATATGAGTTTCAAAAATCCCAACAGGCTTACCTGACTGAACCAAAAGCGTCTCATCTTTCTCCAAATTTTGAAGGGCTTTAACAATTTGGTGAAAACATTCCCAGTTGCGAGCTGCTTTACCAGTGCCACCATATATAATAAGTTTCTCAGGAGCTTCGGCTACTTCGGGATCAAGATTATTCATCAACATACGCATAGCCGCTTCCTGCCCCCACCCTTTACAAGTAAGCTTCAAGCCCCTCGGAGCTTTAACGGCTTTGTAATCTTTCATTTCCATTGGTTTCCTGCTCGCTTTAGATATTTCCAATTAAAAGTTAACTTAACATATTAAAAAATTACTCCATTATAATATATTAATTAAAATCTATCAAAAAGTCAATATTCAATAAAATATTTTGAATCGATCCACAGCGCCGCGAATCCGCCTGTAAGATTAAGACCAGGAGTACAAGTCCTAACCTAGCCAAGCCAGAACCAAAAAGGCAAAACGATTGAGGGCAAAACAATTAAAAA
>JBHIAC010000030.1:0-26262 GCA_046758365.1 bacterium | reverse complement strand
TTAGGAATTAGTAACTCTAGATAGTTTTCAAGTTCTTTGAGAGAAGTTAGTTTTAACGTTTCAGCATCTAAGTACAGTTTTGGGTTAATCTCGAAGTTTTCAAAGTAACATTTTAGAATGGGATTTGCTAAATAGTCTAAATTAGAATTATTTAGAAACGCATAAATAAGGTGTTGTTCCAGTGTTTCAATCCGATAATTTTGCAACAACTCATTTAAAAGCGCTTTATTCACTTTTACACCTGTCGACTTTAAGTAACAATTTAGTAAAATTTTTTTACAAAGTCAATAGCGAAATTTAGTTATGAATTGTTTTGTGATGAATGCTTCTATAAACCTAATTTGTCTGAAACATGTACGCAACATAACATGATTTAAAAATCTATTCCAACTCGACAACCGTGACGCCAATATCGCCTTCATTCCAAGCACCCGGTCTTTTATTTTTTACGTTGGGATGGGTTTCTAAAAACTCAGAGATACCTTTTCTTAAAGCTCCTGTTCCCTTTCCGTGAATGATGCGCACCTGGTGCCATCCGGCCAACAAGGCGTCATCTAAGAATTTGTCCACTTCCTTAATTGCCTCATCCAGTCTCTGGCCTCGGAGATCGATTTCAGGAAGTACATTACTTTTTGTGGAAGTCTGAATTTTCACTTGCGATGGACGAATTGAATCTTGCATCTTCTTTTTTCTTAAAGAAAGCTCTGAAATGGGCACCCAAAATTTTAAATTACCAACTTCTATCAAGGCTTTATCCGAATGATCAGCGAATGAAACAATTTTACCATAAGTATTCTGTTTTTCCCAGTACACCTCTTCCCCTATTTGTAGTTGAGCCGGGGAATAGATTTCCTGATCTTTTTCCTTCCTCTCAATCTTATTTAAAGTCTTAGCAATTTGGGCCTTCTCTTGTTCAATAAGATTTTTGGCACGTTTAATAGCCTCTTGAGCTGCTTGTTTTTCCTTAATTTCTTTTATGGCTTGTTCGACCGCAGCATTGGCCCGGTTAAGTATTTCTTGAGAATCCTCAAGAGCCTTTTCCTTTAGGACATTTTCTTTCTTTTTAATCGCTTCGTACCGTTCTCGGTATAACTTAGTTAAACCCTCCAAACGGGTTTTTTCAATTTTAACCTCTTTAATCAACTTTTCGTTCTCTTGAATCTTTTTCTCCAAGTCCAAAAGAAGGCGTTCAAAATTTCCTTTTTCAATTCCCACCAATTCGCGAGAACGAGAGAGAATTCCATCAGATATTCCCAATCGTTTTGCAATTTCAATAGCATAACTCGACCCGGGAATACCCAATTGAAATTTGTACGTAGGTCGTAATGTTTCTACATCAAATTCCATAGAACCATTCTCAACACCCGATCTTTCGTAAGCGAATGCTTTGAGTGTACTTTGGTGGGTTGTGACAATCGTTATGCTTCCTCTTTGGGTTAAATTCTCTAAAAAGGCCATAGCTAAAGCCGCCCCCTCTTCAGGATCCGTTCCAACACCAATTTCGTCCACAAGAACTAAGCTTTTGCTGTGGGCATTTTCTAAAATGTTTTGAATTCTCTTCATGTGAGAAGTGAAGGTAGAAAGATTTTGTTCGATAGATTGTAAATCGCCAATGTCGGCAAAAATGTTCTCGAAAATCGGTATTTTTGAATCAGGATCGGCGGGGATAGGTAGACCTGTTTGCACCATAAGAGCAAAAAGGCCTACGGTCTTTAAGGCTACCGTTTTACCACCAGCATTTGGTCCCGTTATCACTAATGTGTGATAATCTTCACCCATTTTTAAATCCAGCGGCACTACTTTTTCTTGAACATCTTTACGAAGCATAAGCAGGGGATGCTTTGCCTTAAAGATTTCAATAATATTATTCTCATTTAATGCGGGAGAATGGCATTCCAATATTTGAGAAAATCGCGCTTTTGCTTGAATAAAATCTAAATGAGCCAAAACGCCTAAATTTTGAGAAATATTTTCTAACTCATCACGAATAAAGCCAGTTAAATTTCTAAGGATGCGCACCACTTCCTGCGCTTCTTCACCCCTAAGCCCTCTAATTTGATTGTTCAATTCAACAGATTGAAAAGGCTCAATAAAAAATGTCGCTCCACTTGAGGAATGGTCGTGCACTAAACCCTTGACTTTGTCTTTGTGCTCCGATTTTACAGGAAGAACCAATCGGCCCTCTCTTATAGTAATCAACTCCTCTTGAAGATAGCCTTTTTTAGAGTAAGTTTTGAACAGACTTTCAACTACCTTGCGAGCATTTTGTTCGGCTCGTGAAATCTCTTTGCGAATTCGATTAAGTTCTGGACTGGCAGAATCTTTGACTTCAAAAGTTTGAAAATCGAGAGCAGCACGTATTTCTTTTTCAATGTTTTTGAAATTTTTAATCTTTTTAGTATGAGCCCATAAATGGGGATATTTTTCAGACCTTTTTTGAAGATAAGAGTGGACTCGCCAACTCGTGGTCAATGTTTGCGAAATTCGAACTAATGTTTCGGCATCAAGATAATTTCCCTCAATACCGGCAATTTCCAAAGCTTTTCTAAGATCCCAAATTGGGTCCAATGGAAAAGTGTCATCGTAATCCAAAATTGCTTTGAGTTCTGACACTTCTTTCAATGCTATTTCTATTTCATCTTTATTGGTCATAAATACAATTTGCTCTATCTTTTCTTTTCCCATGGAAGAAATAGCAAACTGCACTAAATAAGACAATATTTTGTCAAACTCTAAAAGAGTGTAAAGCTCAGCGAGATTAGTCATCCTTTGATTTATTGTCTGAAGGTTGGTTTTGATCTTGAAAAGAATTTAATAAATTTTGGGTATTTTTCCCTAAATGTTCGGGAGAAAATTTCTCTAAACTTTCTTTTAATTCTGAATAAAATGTTTTAGAGCCCGGGATTACTTCCATTAGAAGATTAAACACCTTTGGAGCAAAGGTTTTTGTAGGCTCAAATAATTTGGAGTCGGCACGGCCTGGAATTAGTTTCTGTGCAAAAGGAATCATAGAAATAAACAAAATTAATAGGCTTACAATAGTAGCCCCTTTGAGAAAGCCCACAATTCCGCCAGCTAATTTCTCGAGCCATCCTAAAAAAGAAACCCTGGTAATTTTTTGTAAAAGATGAGTTAGTAGTTGAAAGCCAAAAATAATTCCAAAGAAAATGAGGAGAAATGCAAGAATGGTAGCCAGAGCGGGAGGTATGTTTAAAAATTTATCGACCCATACTGCAGCATTGCTCATATATTTGGTAGCAAGGATGAGAGCAAACAAAAGACCTACTAATCCCAAAACTTCCTGGAAAAAGCCACGGAAAAGACCTTTAATAACAAAAAAGCCGACCACGAGCACGATTATGAGGTCTAAGTAATTCATTTGAAATAGATCAAAAATAGTCAAAATTCAACGACATGAATGACGTAGGTGCTTTGCACACACATCACTTAGAACGTGGTAGTTCTATCCAACATCCTTTACAACTTAAGAATTTTCGCTATCTACCTTTTTGCACCTACGTTATGAATTTTACTAAATTAAAGTTATTAAATATCCATTAAATTCGCAAGAGATTTTAAAGTTAAAAAATATTTTCAAAATAAGTATTGAGATAAGCGCTGTGGAGGGATGAAGTTTTATAAAAATAAATTTGTGAGAGATTTTGAGGTCAACTAATTACTTTAGAGGGAATTACTTAACTCAATCTTTTACGTACAATTTCCTGAACCAATTTACCGTCGGCCTTTCCTTTGAGTTGTCTCATAGCAAGCGGCATAACTTTGCCAATATCTTTTAAAGTTTCTGCTCCAACTTCCTCAATAAGCTGATTGACAATTTTTTCTATTTCCTCTTCTGATAGCTGCTTTGGTAGATAGGTGGAGATTATTTCCAGCTCTCTTTTCTCTTTATCTAATAAATCCTTGCGCTCGCTTTTCTCGTAGAGCTCTATAGCTTCTTTTCTTTTTTTTGCAGCGTTGGTCAAAACCGAAATTTCTTCGTCTTCGGTGAGATTCTGACCTTTAGCAATCTGAGTATCTTTTAGCTGAGCTCGAATCAATCTTATGGTATTCAACCTTACCGTATCGCCAGCCTTCATAGCTGCATTCAAGTCTCCTATTAATTGTTCTTGTAAACCCATTGTCTACTTTTTTATTATTATACTCTAAGATTTAGAAAACACACGATGATTAGTAATTTTCAAACATCATCATTCTTCGTTGTTTTCTTATGGCAGCTTTCAATTTTCTTTTTTTTCGTTCGCTGGGTTTTTCGAAATGCTGATGTTTTCTATAATCAGATAATATGCCTGCTTTTTCACATGCTTTGGTAAACCTTCTTAGGGCTTTTTCGAAACTTTCTCCTTCCCGAACTTTAACACTTGGCATGCAGTTAATACCTCCTTTTGTTCTAAACTAACCGTAGATAGATTATAAATTTTAAAAAATATGTCGGACAATTTAAAAAAATATCGACGTAAAATCAAGAAAAATTTACCAAAATATTTTGCAAGACCTTCAACACCATAAAGATTTCAGCTTAACTACCCCGGGGGCCATCTCATCCATCGCCCGCCTAAAAGATGAAGATGAAGGTGATAAACTGATTGACCGGCTTCATGATTGCAGTTTAAAACCAAACGGTATCCTTTTTGATCAATTTCCTCCTGAGCTGCGATTTCCTTTGCTGCCAAAAACATCTTACCAACCAAAGATTCATCTTCTGATTGCATATCATTGATGGTTGAAATATGCTTCTTAGGTACAATTAAGATATGGACAGGGGCTTGAGGATTTATATCCCGAAATGCTATCACAGTATCATCTTTATAGATAATATTTCCACCTCTTTTACCCTCAATAATCTCACAAAACAAACAATGTGACATAATCAACCTCAATCTTTTTTTAAAATATTAAATCAGGATTCATCAAAAAGAATCCTTCATCTGAGTTCCCCGATTCTATCCAGTATTAAGGCCGAGCCAATCAATGCAGCCGTTTCAGACCTCATCCGACGCGGCCCAAGCGTAAATGCTGAAAACCCAAATTCCGTTGCCATCTTCACTTCTTCATCTGTAAATCCACCTTCTGGCCCGATCAATAATACACCCAATTTTATATAATCTAAATTTGTATTTTCATCTAAGCTTTTGAAAATATTATCTAAATTTTGTCCGGATTTTTTTTCGTGAGCGATCAGCTTTAATCCATAATCTAAACAATTTTCGCAAACCGTATCTACTGGTTTTGGTGACTCTATCGTTGGCAGGCAAGATCGACCGCATTGCTTCATAGCCGCCAGGGCTATTCGCTCCCAACGTTTTAGTTTGCTATAATTTTCACTTACGATAGTTCTATTTGAATGAACAGGAATAAATTTCGATATTCCAATTTCTGTTCCTTTTTCTATAACCCATTCAAAACGTCCTTTTTTAAGGATACAAAGAGCCAAAGTTAGTTGAAAGACTGGTTCCCCAACATTTCTGCGCTTTTTTAAAATTCTTGCCTTCAGGAAATCCTTTTTCAAATCCTCAATTTGACAATCATAAACTGTACCTATACCATCTACGGCTAAAAATCCCTCACCTATTTTTTTTCGCTGCACGCGAATTAGATGATAAACTTCCTCTTTTTGCAGAGTTAAAAAATCTTCAGCTACATCCTGAGGACGCACATAAAAAAAATCTCTATGATTCATTGAATAGAGTGTTTGTTTGCTGTAGATTTTAGTATGATTTATAAATTAATTTGAAGAACGTCTCTCTAAAACAAGTTTAAATAATTTGGGTTTCACATCCCGATAACTGATACCAGGGGGAGTTTCGATATAAGCGGGGTGTTCATTACCAGGAGCATTTTTCACTCTGGCATAATCTATATAAGCGACGATATCATCGCGACTAATACTGTTCAGTAAATCACCTCCCCCCTCAAGTACCAGACTTAAAGCTGAAGGAACCACGTGAACAATGGTATTTTTAGGTGCATTTCTAACTTCTACTGGCACTTCATTGATAGTAATCTCCAATAGTTTTTGTATATTTAAGGAAATATCAACTTGTTTAACCGAGGCATTTAATTTATCAGAAGGTAAGGCCGCTAATGGTACAGTTTCATTTAAATCAAATTTTATATCTGAATACCCCACTTCTTGCGTAAAAATTTTATCAATTTGAGAAACGATGCTTTTAGGACCAGCAATATTAACTGAATCTGGATTTATTTTAACTTCACCCACAATGGTATATCCAGGGGCCGTTTTTGCTTTAATTTTAGCATTCACGAGGATTTTCTTATTTTGCAAATCATCGAGGATTACAGATATCGAATCAGGGGAGATGATTTCTTCGGGTTCGATGGTACCAGCGAAGCCGGAAAGAAATACATCTTTTTCAGGATCTAAAAAGAATGTTTTGCTGCGTTCGACGTCAGATAAATCTAAATCAAGACGCACGCCTCGACCAACGCTTAAAGCTATAAGTGTTTTACCACTACCTTTGATTTTAACTTTAGCATTGTTAGGTAGCTCATTTAAAATGACCTTATCATGGGGAATATTTACCAAGTTTACAGGTACCTCTATTACATACTCATAATCATTTTCCGTCACCACAAAAAACCAAATAAACACAGCAAATACTACAACCACAATTTTTATTTTATAATTTTTTAAAATTCTAAAGCTCATCTATTCTAAATAATTTTTCCTAATTTCAAAAAAATAGGGTACAAGGAAAACCTTCCTAATACCCTATTTTATTTTAATCAAGTTATAATTGTTATTTAAATGATTGACTTATATCTTTCCCTAAACTTACTTCTCCATTATCAATACGAATATTAAATCCACAATTGGGATTTGTGCAAACCCACGCTTTATACATAATGGATGCTCCTTCACGTCCGTAATCAGACAAAGGAATTAGAACACCGGTAGTACATTTTTGACATTCTGGAAATTTTCTTTCCATAGACCAAAGCCTCCACTCACATTAATATTCAAATTATCTATTTTATCAAAGTCATTTATAAGTTAAAACCATTCTTCTTTTTCTAAGTCGTCAATACCCATCCTACGTTTAAAGTTTTCATCCGTCTGATAAAGAATCATTTCCTTAAATGGATAACTTTTATTCATTAAAAATTTTAACATAATGGAAGAAAACTTTGAACTGGGATATCTTTGAGCTAACCAAGTTAATTGAGATATCTCTTCATCGTCAAGCTTTCGAATCGCATCTTTCCAAACTTCTGCAATGCTCTCTTCTAAATTACCTAAAATTACATTTAGAGTTAATTTTAATTCAATTGTATCTCTAGTATCATCAATAGCTTCACACATCAGATATCTCCCTAAAAATGATTTTCATGTAGAAAAAGCGGGTAAAAGAACAGTTAATAATAATTTGAATTCTACTTAATTACATACAACAGAAATTTATCAAAATTATTTATAAAAGTCAACTATTTTTCGTGTTGAAACTTGCCCATAAAACAACCAAGTAGAAATATATTCCACTTTTGAATATTTTGAAATTGAAGAGTGTTGAGTTGAAAAAGGTTAAATTTTTGAAAAGCACTCAAAAATTTTATTCTGGGAAGAATTTACTCTTTAACGACCCACACTTTTATTTTTGCTTCAATCTCACTGTGTAGTTTTATAGGAACTTCATATATTCCCAAAGCTTTCAAAGGTTCATCAAGTTGAATCTTTCTTCGATCTATATTAAATCCTTTTGCTTTTAAAAGTTCTGCAACATTTTGAGAGGTAACAGCCCCGAACACTTTATCCTCTTCTCCTACAGCTACAGTAGCAGTTAAAGATATTTCTTCAAGCTGTTTAGCCAACTGCTCGGCAGTTCTTTTATCCTTAGACTCCTTAATTTGTACTCGCTTTTCTTCCTCTTCAAATAATTTCAAATTTTGTGGAGTAGCTTGGAGAGCGATTTGAGAAGGAATAAGATAATTTCGAGCGTAACCATCTTTAACTTCTACAATGTCACCAATGTTACCAAGTGGTTTGAATTCTTTCCTTAATATTATTTTCATCTAATCTTTCCTAAATAGCTATTACATTTAACAGGTTCAGGGAATTGTGAAGTAAGTTTGTTATTTTATTTACCTTGACATTTCTGCCCCGTATGGCATCAACGCCAAATGTCTCGCTCTTTTGATGGCCCGTTTGAGCATTCTTTGATGAGGCGTACATGTACCAGAAGTACGGCTTGGGATGATTTTTCCCTGTTCAGTAATAAAACGCATGAGTTTTTTTTCATCTTTATAATCGATAATCAACTCACCTTCTTCACAAAATCTGCAGACCCTTCTTTTTTTGAACATATTTATTGACTCCTTAATTATTAAAATTGAATATCCTCATATCCAAAATCGAATTCGGAAGTGTTCGATATTTCTTGTTTTTGTTCGGATTGATTGACATCTTCTATTTCCACTTTTTCAGATATATTCGAATCTGCCTCAGATGATTCCAATTCAGCATCGGGGAGCAATTCCTCCTGTTCTTCTAATATTATTGGTTCGTCTTTCTTCACTTGGCGATTCAGAAACTGGATTCGTCTAGCCTTGATTTCTACAACATTATTAGTGCTACCATGTTCATTTTTCCAGGTACGGCTTTGTAACTCGCCTTCAACAAGGACCGCAGAACCTTTTTTCAGATATTCAAAACAACTCTCAGCTAATTTGTACCAGGCTACCACGCCGACAAAACATACATTTTCTCTCCATTGACCCGAATTATCTTTAAACTTTCGATTAGAAGCGATATAAAAATTTGTAACTGGGGTACCATTGTTTGTTTTCCTTAAGGATGGGTCACTCGTTAGGTTACCCGCAATCATTACACTATTTATATCTGGCATTTTTAAATTTAACATTTTCTCTCCCTCCAATCTCAACACAGATGGCACGTTAGTGATCATAATAAAACACCGAAAGCTATCCATTTTTTTATGCACAACCTGGCCAAAGCCGTTCTTTTATTTACCTGGTCTCCTTATCTTCTATTTCTCCTTTACTCAAATCGCCATCTTCATCAATTGACAAGTCGTCATCTGTTATAGATTCCTGTATAGATTCCTGAATTGAATAATCAATGCTTGGCTCTATGTGTTTATTGGGTGTGCGTACTTTTTCTTTTTCTTTTATTGTCAATATCTTTGGATTAGTTTGAACAGTTAAGTATCTAAGAATGGATTCTTCTAACCGGTATTCACGTTCCAATAATTGAGGTAAACTGCTTGGCCCTTCAAAAAGAATATGCACGTAATTTCCATATTGTTTACGGTTAATTTCATAAGCTAAACGTTTTTTACCCCATTCTTCAATTTTACTGATTTCTCCTCCGTTATTTTTTAAAAAGTTCTGGATTTTATTTACTAAATTTTGCATGTCTTCAGACTTCAGAAAAGAATCAATTACTATAGTTGTCTCATATAATCGCAATATAAATTTCACCTCCTTAATATCATTTAATAAAAATTGGCGCCAAAACTAATGAAATAACTGCCATTAATTTGATAAGAATATTAATGGAAGGTCCAACAGTATCTTTTAAAGGGTCGCCGACAGTATCACCAATGACAGCAGCTTTGTGGGTATCAGAGCCTTTACCACCGAAATTACCTTCTTCTATATATTTTTTGGCGTTATCCATGGCACCTCCTGAATTGGCCATTTGAATACCCAGCACCACACCTGTTACTACGGCCCCGATCAATAGACCAGCTAAAGCATGAGGTCCAAGGGCAAGCCCAACCACAACCGGCGTTATAATGGCCATAGTTCCGGGTACAAGCATCCCTTGAATAGCCCCAACGGTGCTAATGTCTACACATTTCGCAGAATCCGGTAAGACCTTACCTTCCATAAGACCGGGTATTTCTTTAAACTGACGACGTACTTCCTCTATTGTTTTGAAAGCTGCTTTACTTACGGCTTTAAAGAGCATAGATGATATAAGAAACGGCATCATACCACCAATTAGAAGGCCAGCTAAAACTTTTGGATCTTTAATGTCAGCTACCCCTACATTAGCAGATTTCATATAAGCGACAAGAAGCCCAAGAGCTGCAAAGGCAGCGGAACCTATAGCAAAGCCTTTCCCCATAGCAGCGGTAGTATTACCAACGGCATCCAAATTGTCAGTAATATTACGTACAGATGGATCCAATTCAGCCATCTCAGCGATACCACCCGCATTATCAGCAATGGGCCCATAGGAATCGACCGCTACCACAATACCGGTGGTGGCCAGCATACCAAAAGCCGCCATAGCTACTCCATAAATTCCTGCAAAATGATAAGCAATCATAACTGCAATAGCCAAAGCAATCACCGGTACAACCGTTGATGCCATACCTACAGATATGCCACCTGTAACCGTTAATGCTGGACCGCTTTGGGAATCTTCAGCTAATCTCCGCACCGGTCTATATTTTCCAGATGTAAAATATTCTGTTATAAAACCAATTAACATACCTGATATTACACCCGAGACGGTAGCGTAAAATGGACCCATAGCGGAATAGGCAACAGAATCTTCTGTATAAGGACTTCCAAATTTTTTGACTATCACAAAAGTAGCTACGGCGGTCAAAATAGCGCTAATATAGGTCCCGCCCATTAAAGCACCTTGAGGATTCGAACGTCCTGCAATACGAACATAGAGGATACCGATAATTGACGAGAGAATACCCGCACTGGCAATATATAATGGTAAGAGTTGAAGCGGACCTAACATATTATTTGCAGTTGCCAATCCAATGGCTGCCGCAATAGCCAGAGCAGCAATAATAGATTCAACATAAGATTCCAAAAGATCAGCTCCCAATCCGGCCACATCTCCGACATTATCACCTACATTGTCTGCAATGACGGCGGGATTTCTTGGATCGTCTTCTGGAATACCTGCTTCGACTTTGCCTACCAAATCTGCGCCCATATCAGCGCCTTTGGTAAATATTCCACCGCCACTGCGAGCAAATAAGGCAACTAAGCTGGCTCCCATTGCATAGCCGTTAATAATGGTTGGATTTCCTTTAAAAATAACAAACAGAGTACAAATCCCTAAAAGAGACAAACCGACGACGCTCATACCCATCACCGCACCACCAGTTACCGCTACACTGAGGGCACCTTTTAACCCACCAGAGAGGGCTCCTTGGGTTGTTCGGCTGTTGGCTCGCGTTGCAATACTCATCCCAATATAGCCGGCCAAAGCTGAAACAACCGCACCCGTAATAAAAGCCACAGAGGTCTTCCAGTTCAACCCCACATCAGCAAACCAGGGTGCCGCGGCAATGAGCCCTGAAATGACTAAAACAAAGCTTCCGATATACATATATTCTCGTCTCAGAAACGCCTTTGCGCCTTCTTGAATTGCCTTAGAAATTTCAACCATTCTTGAATTGCCAGGATCTTTATTCAATGTATCAAAAATTAAAAATACCACAAATCCAAGAGCGATCAAACTAACCATAGTGGGAATAATTATCAATGATGTGCTCCTTAATTAAGTAATTAATTATATTTGTTCATAGTTTTTTCAATTCCTTCAACCACAAAATCAATAGCCGCTTTGGCTGCATGATTTATAATCATATCAATTCCCTCTTGATCTTTCTTATCAAAGTCAGAAAGTACAAATTCTACTGGATCATCAATTTTTTCTCTCCCTATCCCAATCCTTAGCCGTGGAAATTCCTCACTTTTAAGCTGGTAGATTACAGAAGCTAAACCGTTGTGTCCACCGTCACTGCCTTGCATCCTGAGTCTTAATTTTCCAAATGGGAGGTTAAAATCGTCTAAAATAATGAGGAGGTTTCTAAGAGGAATATTAAATCTTTTAATTAAATCTAAAACCGCTAGGCCACTTCTATTTACAAAAGTCAACGGTTTTGTTAAAACAACATTTTTCCCTCTGAATTTTGTATTTGATATGAGATAATTTCCTTTTCCAGAAGTAAAAGGGGAATGGAGAAGTTCAGAAATTTTATCAACAATCATAAAGCCAAGATTGTGGCGAGTAAACTGATATTTGACTCCTGGATTACCCAATCCCACCAGTAAAAAAAAATCGTCCATCAAAAAACACGCAACAATCACCCATTTTTATAATTATCCAAATTATTCAGTAGATTCCTCTTCAGCTTCCTCTTTTTTCTGACCAACCACATCGGGTTCAGCAACCTCTTCTTCCACTTCTTCCTCAACTGTGGGTTCGACCACAACGACAGGAGGTCGAACCACAACGATAGATTGGGAGGGGTCGGAGAGAATTTTTACTTTTTCTACGGAGATATCCGCCACCCTAATTGTATCACCAATATCTAAATTGGAAACATCTATTTCTAAATGTTCTGGAATTTCCAGGGGTAACCCTTCGACTTCAATTTCACGAATGAGAAGCTGCAAAATTCCTCCACTTTGCTTAACCCCCACCGGTGTACCAACAAAATGAATCGGCACTGTAACTGTCACTTTTTCTGTAAGTTTTATTCCCATCAAATCCACATGTAGGGGCTTACCATAAATGGGATCCCACTGGACTTCCCGAATCACACACTTCGAATGGTTTCCATTGTCAAATTTCAGTTCCAAAATATTGGTCTCTGCTTGAATAACACTTTTTAAAAGTTTTTCATCAATTGAAATGGGTATGGAATTTTGCCCATGAAAATAATATATTCCGGGTACTTTTCCTATGCGTCTTAATTGCTTAGTAGCCTTTTTCCCTATATCATTTCTTGTTTCAACATTTATGACTTTTTCGATCATTCAATATTCTCCAAACTTAATCAAACAAAGAACTTATAGATTCTTCACCATGTATTCTTTTTATGGCCTCACCAAAAAGTCCTGACGCTGTAAGAACTTCAATTTTTTCAATTTGCTTTTCAGGTGGTAAAAAAATTGTATCGGTCACTGTTATTTTAGTAATAGGGGCTTCCGAAAGACGTTTAATAGCCGGCCCCGAAAGAATAGGATGAGTACAAGCAACAAAAATATCAAGAGCATTATTCTGCTTTAAAGCGGTGGCGGCTTGACTTAATGTGCCGGCTGTATCTACTATATCGTCGATAATAAGAATATTTCTACCATTTACATCCCCTATGATATGCAAAATCTCTGCTTCATTGTGCTTGGGCCGGCGCTTATCGATAAGAGCCAATGGAGCATTTAATCGTTTGGCATAAGCTCTTGCTAAAGGTATACCTCCAATATCTGGGGACACCACGGTTAAATTAGGTACCTTCATATCACGATAATAATCGCAAAAGATCGTTGCAGCATATAAATGATCTACAGGAATATCAAAAAAGCCTTGTATTTGGGGTGCATGAAGGTCCATGGTAAGGACGCGATTCGCACCAGCCGTTGTAATAAGATTCGCTATTAATTTTGCTGTGATCGATACCCGTGGCTGGTCTTTACGATCCTGGCGCGCATAACCAAAATAAGGAATGACCGCTGTAATTTTTTCAGCAGAGGCTCTTCTGGCAGCGTCGATCATAATAAGAAGTTCTAACATGTTTTGTG
This sequence comes from bacterium, assembly GCA_046758365.1. Lineage (GTDB taxonomy): Bacteria > Zhuqueibacterota > Zhuqueibacteria > Oceanimicrobiales > Oceanimicrobiaceae > JBHIAC01. Next base: position 12,702 of record JBHIAC010000030.1, on the reverse strand, counting down.
GTGGGGAATTAGTGGCCTGAATGATAAAAACGTCAGCGCCGCGGATATTTTCATTATATTTTACCCATATTTCACCATCGCTGAAGTAACTAATCTTTGCCGCTCCTAAAGGGATTTGCAAATAGTCAGCGATTTTTTCAGCTAAAACTCTATTGGAGTTTCCAGAAAATAATTTTGGACTTGGTAACATAATTGATTCTTTGAGACATAGAAAAAGACGGTAACCCGAGTTGGATTCCGTCATATTATTATTTTATTATATGACTTTCTGCTGGGGCGGGAGGATTCGAACCTCCGCATGCGGGGACCAAAACCCCGTGCCTTGCCGCTTGGCGACGCCCCAGTCAGGAAATGTTATTATGTTAATTCTTCTAGACTTTTCTTGACGTTTTCAAATTCTTCTAAAAATTCACCACCTTCTTGCTCTAAAATTTTTTGATATTCTAATAAAATCTCTTTTTCTAATTTTTGTCGAAATTCATTTCGGATGGGATGTGCAATATCCCGATAAGAGCCATCGGTCAATTTTCGACTAGGCATACTAACAAAATAACCGTTGTTTCCCTTTATCACCTTCATGCCCCGAACTACAAATACATCGTCAAAAGTGACATTAACGAAGGCTTTCAATTTTTCCTCATTCCTCAAGCTGATGGTAATCTCTGTTATCTCCATGCCTCCCTCATAAGAAATGAAATTATATGATTAATCCTTTAAGAGCCTAGAGGCCGATCATAATATTAAATCGAACTCCTAATTCAATTGCCCAAATCCCCACCGTATAGGCCGTGTAATATAAGCAGGGTAACGATCTCGAAAGAATTCTTTTAGCTCCAAGGCTTTACTTTCATTCCTAAAAATCCCAAATATGGCGGAACCTGACCCCGACATGCCTACAAAAATGGCATCTCTACGATACAACTCTTTTTTAATTAATCTAAGAATTGGATACCGTTTAAATACAATTGCTTCCAATTCATTTTGTAGTACAGTAAGGAAATCGGCATCCAGATAATTCATGTCTTTTAAACGGTTTAATTTAATATTTTTTTTCTTTATTGTCAAGCTTAAATTCACCTGTCCATAGGCCCATTGGGTTGAGACAGTAATTTGGGGAAAAACTATCAATATGGTAAAATCGTCTTGGAACTTTAAGGGTATGAGAATCTCTCCCTTTCCCTGCGCTAGCGCCGCTCCACCATGGATAAAAAATGGCACATCTGAACCTAATTGGGAAGCCAGGACTTGAAGCCTCTCAGGTTTTAGGTTCAAGTTCCATAATTTATTTAGCCCAAGCAGTACCACAGCACCATTGCTACTTCCACCGCCTAAGCCAGCACCAGCGGGAATTGACTTTTTTAATACAATTTCAACTCCTTTGCGCACACCCACACTTTGCTTTAGAAGGTAAGCAGCACGAACACATAAGTTAGAATTTCCAGTGGGTATGGTTGAATTATCACAATAAAATTTTATTACAGGCTCTTCTTTGGCTTCTAATTTTATTTCATCTTTCAAATCAATTTGCTGAAGAATGGTCTCTATTTCGTGAAAACCGTCTCTTCGTTTACCTTTGATGATTAAACCAAAATTTATTTTCGCATAAGAAGGTAACCTTAGCAACTTCATTTCAAATAAATAAAAACTCCACATTTCTGTGGAGTCTATCTTTTTTCTTAAATCTCTTTAAATTTTTCCAGAAGTAATAATTAATTTGTTTTTGAAATTTCTCTTCATTAATTATAAACAAAATAATAAATCTTTTCAAGATTGTCAACACTTTTTTCCGACAAGTGCCACAAACACTATAACATGACGTAGGTGCAAAAAGGTAGGTATCTAAAAATATTAAGTTGTAAAGGACGTTGGATAGATCCCGTAGGATATTTATCCAACGGGATACAAATCTCACATCCTAATTATTGAATTCAAGATTGCTAAAAGTTAAAATTACCCTGCTTTTGCACCAACGTCATAACATCAAAAATCTTGCTTTTTAAATTAATAATGGCTAAATTTTTTTTCATGGAAAAAATCTATTTCATCTCAGATGTCCATTTAGGTGCTCACACCCAAGAGATAGAAATAATCAAAAAAGAAAGGTTACTTACTTTCTTCAATTTTATACATAAAAAAGCCGATCTTTTTTATATCGTAGGCGATCTTTTTGACTTTTGGTTTGAATATCGCAAAGCCATACCAAAAGTGAGCCTGAAAGTTTTGTCTAAATTGAATCAGTTAGTTGAGGCCGGAACTGAGATTCGTTACTTTGCTGGAAATCATGATTATTGGCTTGGGAGCTTTTTGGAACATGAAATAGGGATAAAAATATATCATAAGCCTTTGGCAGTCAAGCACAACTCTCAAAATCTTTTCATTGCTCATGGAGATGGCTTGGCCATAGGAGATTGGGGATTTAGAATTTTGAAACGAATATTCAAAAATCGAGTCAATATTTTTTTATACAGTCTTATTCATCCAGACGTAGGAATAACTTTAGCAAAGTTCATCTCTAAAATAAGTGAGGAGAAGGGTGAAAATCCTCATGATGAGGATTATCGCAATTTTGCTTTAGCAAAATTAAGTCAAGGATTTGATGGTGTAATTTTAGGACATACCCATAAACTTCTATTCGAAAAAATTAACTCTAAATATTATATAAATTTGGGAGAATGGATAAAGAGTTTTACATTTCTAGAATTCTCTGACAATAAATTTGAATTAAAAACTTGGTCTTCTTAATATCTTAACCTCGGAACTTCAAAATTTAAAAAAGGTATAAAAAAACAAATAAAATTTAACCATTAAAGTACGAAATGAAAAGAAAGTTTAGAGATTTAGAAAATAGCTTTACTTATAGTTTCTTTTTTCAATCTGTAAAAAAATTTATCCAAACAAAAAAAATCACTTCTACTTTTATTGTACTTTTTTTAACAGGTATAGGGGGTTTTATTTATCTATATATTATTAGCCGCGATCTACCTTCCCTAAGACAGTTAGAAGAATATAGGCCTAAATTGGCATCAAAAGTGTATTCGGCAGATATGAAACTAATTCATGAATATTATGAAGAAAAGAGAAGTTTTGTACCCCTTGAGCAAATGCCAGATGCGCTAATTAGGGCAGTAATTGCTTCAGAAGATCGAAAGTTTTATGACCACTGGGGAATTGATTTAAAAAGATTTATTAAGGTAGCTTTTATTAATTTTATTACATTAAAATTCAAACCAAGAGCTATTAGTACACTTACTCAACAATTAGCTCGGCAGCTTTATCTCACGAGTGAGAAAACAATAACACGTAAGATTAGAGAAATGATCACGGCCATCCAAATTGAACGTACTTATACAAAAGATGAAATTTTGGAGATGTATTTGAATCACATGTTTTTAGGCCATGGTCTTTATGGCGCTCAACCCGCTGCAATGAAATATTTTGGCAAAGAGTTGCAGGATATAGATACTGCTGAATGTGCTACACTCATTGGTTTATTACCAGCACCCGAGGCTTACTCACCTATAAGGCATCCTAATCGAGCCTTAACACGTCGCAATATTGTCCTCCATGCCATGCGAGAATTGGATTATATTACAGAAGATGACTATAATGAATATTTGAAAAAGCCCATAAATGTATTAAAATATACTACTTCAACTGCATACGGCATTGCACCCTATTTTACCGAATATGTTCGCCAAATTTTGCAAGAAAAATATGGCTATAACCTATACACTGAGGGACTATCAATTTATACAACTTTAGACACGCGCGCTCAAGCTTGTGCTGAGGAAGCGGTTGAAAATCATTTAAAGATTGTGCAGAAAAATGTAAATAATTATTATTTAAAAGATAATAGAATTATGGAACTCCTGGATGTCAATCATCAAACAAATGACAATGTAAAGAAGTTGCTGCAAGATTCTACTTTTGTTGATTCCTTGTTAAATGCTCGTGTAGCTGTTCAAACAGCACTAGTATCTATTGATCCGAGAAATGGACATATTTTAGCCTTCATAGGCGGCCGCGATTTTTCCGAATCCAAATGGAATCGGGTCGTGCAAATGAGTCGGCAACCAGGTTCAGCGTTTAAACCTTTTATTTACACCGTTGCTATAGACAATGGCTATCCACCAATCCATGAAGAATTAAATCAACCCGTTGTTGTTTTTATGGAAAACGGAGAACGCTGGTCTCCTCAAAATTATGATTTGTCCGTTGGTGGACCAACGACCATGAGAGAAGGATTAAGAAGATCGTTAAATTTGGTTACTGTGCGAGTCCTTCAAAATGTTATTCAAAATCCTAGTAGAGTGGTAGAATATGCAAGAAAAATGGGTATTAAATCTCCCTTGCAAGCCGTGGATGCTATCGCCTTGGGGGCTTCAGGTGTTACACCGATGGAAATAACTTCGGCTTTTGGTGTTTTTGCTAATGGTGGTGTTCTGGTTGAGCCTGTGGCTATATTAAGAGTGGAGGACAAAAACGGTAATGTACTCGAACAAAATATTCCACGCAGTCAGGAAGCCCTGAGAAAAGAAACGGCTTACATTATGACAGATTTGCTGAAAACTGTGATTGATAAGGGCACAGGTGGAAGTGCCAGATGGAAATACCATTTTTATAGACCGGCTGGGGGTAAAACAGGAACCACGAACGATTTCAGCGATGCCTGGTTTATTGCATTTACACCTCAAATTGTTACAGGGGTTTGGGTAGGCTTGGATGATTACAGCCTCACTCTCGGTAAGGGTCAAGAGGGATCTCGAGCCGCGTTGCCTATCTGTGCTACTTACATGAAAAGCGTCCACGATACCTTAGGGCTCCCCGAATTGGATTTCCCTATGCCAGAAGGTGTGGTTCGATTAGAAATTTGTGCTGATACAAAAAAGTTGGCTAATGATGTTTGCCCAAATATTTTGGAAGAAGTTTTTGAAAGCCGCTTAGCTCCCACCGAAAATTGTGACATCCATGTGGGTCTTACAAGAAGAGAACGATTGAAACGCATAAAAAACAAACAGAGGATTAGGTTTTAGAAGACTCAACGACTGTGCTTCGTAAATCAATTATGTGAAAGGAGACCAATGATGGCAGACAAAGATAGTATTCAAGAAACGCACAATTATTACTTGAATATCCCCATGAAGAACAAGCCATTCATGTTGCGAGGCTCAAATTCACTGGACTGGGGGATGAAAAACCGGTTGTCGAATATATTTCATCCAGACACCGATCGTACGGTAATGCTGGCCATCGACCACGGGTATTTTCTCGGGCCGACTTCGGGGCTGGAGCGGGTCGATGTAACCATTGTACCACTCCTCCAATATGCTGACACCCTCATGTGCACCCGTGGCATCTTGCGCTCAACCATCCCCCCAACCTTCACAAAAGGGATTGTCCTGAGATCAAGCGGGGGGCCAAGTATACTCAAAGAGCTCTCAAATGAGGAGATTGCTGTCGATATTGAAGATGCCATCCGTTTGAACGTCGCCGCTCTTGCCGTTCAGGTGTTTATCGGAGGCGAGCACGAAACCAAATCCATACACAACCTGACACGGCTGGTGGACATGGGTAACCGGTATGGCATCCCGGTCCTCGGTGTTACGGCCGTGGGCAAGGAGATGGTGCGGGACGCCAAATATATGCGTCTAGCCACCAGAATCTGTGCCGAACTGGGAGCGTCCTACGTTAAGACCTATTTTGTTGCCGAGGGATTCGAAACCGTAACGGCCGCCTGCCCGGTCCCCATCGTGATCGCTGGCGGAAAGAAGGTTCCGGAGCTCGATGCCTTGAAGATGGCTTCCAATGCTGTTCAGCAGGGCGCTGCAGGAGTGGACATGGGGCGAAACATATTCCAATCCGAAGCCCCTAAGGCCATGATCCAGGCGGTGCGAAAAATCGTTCATGAGAACCTGACGCCCGAAGAAGCGTACGACTACTATCAGACCTTAAGGAACGAAAAAAAATAGGATCAACAGTCTATGCCAGCCAACAAGGCATTCGATCTATTACGCGCATCTGCGCCGACCATCAGTGTCGGGATTCTGTCGGCCGACCTCATGAGACTGGGCTCAGCGCTGGCTTTGCTCGAAGGAACCGACATAAAAGCGATCCATTTTGACGTTATGGATGGATGTTTCGTTCCCATGATGACAGCCGGGCCCCCGCTTATTAAAACCGTGAAAACCCATTTACTGAAGGATGTCCACCTGATGATTCAGGACCCGCAATTAAAGGTGGGAGATTATATTGATGCTGGCGCTGATGTTATCACCAGGTTAGCGTCATTTGGCACCAAACAAACACTGATCTTCTTAAAGAAGGTCAGTGTTTCGTAGAAGAAGGAAATCCTATGGAGAACAGATGGTCAGACGCAAAGGCATCTGAATTCATTGACAAATACGGAAAACAATGGGGCGAGGCTCTAGCTCTCCGCACCTACACGAACAGGTTGATCGGAGCGGAAAAGGAACTGGTGCTTCACGGAGGAGGAAACACATCGGTCAAGGGAACCTTCACCAACGTCCTTGGTCAACGCATCCCAGCGATCTTCGTCAAAGCCTCGGGACATGACCTGGCCAATATTGAACCCAAAGGACATTCAGGACTGAACCTTGAATACCTGCAGCAGTTGCGAACCTTGTCGTCGCTTCCCGACGAGACCATGGTTAATGAGCTGCTCACACAACGGTTCGACTCCCAAGCGGCGACCCCATCGATAGAAACCCTGCTGCATGCCTTTATTCCCCAAAAATACATTGATCACACGCATGCTGACGCCATATTAGCCTTAACCAATCAGCCTCATGGAGAAAAAATCGTTCGAGAGGCACTGGGGAGCGATGTGATCGTCCTGGAATATGTCAAGCCTGGATTTGCGCTGGCTAAAACCGCCGCAGCGGCATTCGAAGCCTCCCCCACGAGTATGGGCATGATCTTAATAAAACATGGACTGCTCACCTGGGGTGATACGGCTCGTGAATCTTATGAGAAGACCATTGAACTCGTTACTCGAGCCGAAAAATATCTGGCCCAGAAGGCGAGCGCCACACTAAAAGCGAGCATTGCCACCTCTCCTACAACTGCAAAGGAGAGATATCTGAAGGTGGCACCAATCCTCAGGGGATTACTGGCCATCCCCACGAAAAATGCTGACTTGCCATATCAACGTTTTATCCTTCAATCACTACTGACGAGTGAAGTGCTCAACCTGGTTGATTCTGACCGGGGAAAGGAAATGGCATTGACCCCACCTTTAACCTCTGACCATTTAATCAGAACTAAAGCGCTTCCCCTCTGGATCGATGACCTGCAATATGATGATGAAAATAAAGTGAGGGAGCAAATATCGACAGCAATCAATGAATATGCCAAGCAATATGATGCCTATTTCGAGCGGCATTCCCAAAAAATGAAAACTGGTCTCAAGCGTTTTGACTCCAGGCCGCGGGTCATCCTCATGCCAGGATTAGGAGCCATATGCGCTGGTAAGGATGTTGTGGAAGCCGCAATAGTAAGAGATATCACAGCCCAGACTCTAACGGTTAAGACAAAGGTGGCTGCCAGGGAAAGGTATGAAGGATTAAGTGAAGAACATCTCTTCGATATGGAATACTGCAGCCTGCAACATGCAAAGCTTGACCAAGAAGATGAACTTCCTTTACAACGCTCGGTAGCCCTAATTAGCGGTGCTGCTGGGGCCATTGGCTCCGGAATTTGTCAGGAACTCCTTGAAAACGGATGTCATGTGGCTGCCACAGATTTACCGGGTGATAACCTAGACGCATTTGTAAATGACTTGAAACCAACCTATAGAGAACGCATCATTCCTGTTCCCCTTGATGTAACGGATCTGAAGTCCGTTGCTAAAGGCTTTGATCAGGTTATTCATACCTGGGGTGGCATTGACCTGGTGGTGGTGAATGCGGGCATTGCGCACGTCTCACCCCTTGCAGATATAGATGCCGAGGCTTTTCGGAAACTGGAACTGGTAAACGTTGAAGGGACTCTTCATATCCTTTCTGAAGCTTCACGGCATTTTAAGCTTCAGGGAACAGGCGGGGATATTATCCTGATATCGACTAAGAATGTTTTTGCACCGGGAGCAAAATTCGGAGCCTACAGCGCAACCAAAGCCGCAGCCCACCAGTTGGCTCGCATCGCCAGCCTGGAACTTGCCGAGATCGGTGTGCGCGTCAATATGGTGGCGCCTGATGCCGTGTTTGCGCATGGCAAGCGTAAATCCGGACTGTGGGCCGAAGTGGGACCGAACCGCATGCGCGCAAGAGGTCTGGACGAGAAGGGCCTGGAGGAATATTACCGAAGCCGGAATCTGCTCAAGACCAATATAACGGCCACACACGTTGCCAAGGCCGTATTATACTTTGCAACACGCCAGACGCCGACAACCGGTGCAACCCTCCCCGTAGACGGCGGTCTTCCAGATGCCACACCGAGGTAATCGGTAAGAGACGTATTTCATCTGCTAAGTTTTCAGTAATTTTGTTTCGATAGTTTGGTAACCGAGCTTGGTAGAGGTCGTGAATGGGACAATACAATGAAACAAAATTTCAATCATGTGTATCAGTTCAAAATCACCTTAAAGGAGATTAAACCACCCATTTGGCGACGAATTCAAGTGCCAAAGACTTATTCATTTTGGGATTTGCATGTTACTATTCAGGATGCAATGGGATGGTTAGATTATCACCTTCATCAATTTGAAATGGTCGATCCGTCTACAGGGATGAAGGTTGAAATCGGCATTCCAGATGAAGAATCTGGATGGTTTGATAGAGAAATTCTTCCAGGATGGAAAGAAAAAATAACAAACTATTTTATACTGGAAAACAGGTTGGCAACATACACGTATGATTTTGGCGATGATTGGAAACATTCCGTTAGACTGGAAAAAATCTTACCTCGAAATAAAAATATAAGCTACACAATCTGTGTCGATGGCAAACGAGCATGCCCACCTGAAGATTGTGGCGGAATCTGGGGCTATGAAGAATTATTGGAAATCATAATAAATCCAGATCATGAGGAATATGAAGAAATGTTGACGTGGTTGGGTGGAGAATATGATCCAGAACATTTTGATGTGAAAAAAGTTCATTTTGATGATCCAGAGAAACGGAGAAAAATTGCATTTGGATAGAATATGCACGCCGCCTACCCCGATAAACCTGAAAACAAAGGGAACTAAATATTGGCTACTATCTATAAAATCAGAGAAAAAGTAGTAAAACGACAGCATGAGTATACTATTCCCCATTTTTTTGAAGAAATAGCTGAGGATAATCTTACTTTTCTGAATATTGAAAATGAAAAACGCTCAAAAAATAAAAGAAATGCTCTCTGTTCTTACACGAGCAGAAAAAGCGGAGTTATTACAATGGGTAGTGCAAGACTTAGGCGACGCCTTCCCTGGTATCGAAAGTACACCTGGCGTTTGTGGTGGCAAACCGCGTATTGTACGTACACGCATTCCTAATTACAAGGTTCTCAACGAAGCTTCAAAAGACAAAAGAGCAGTTTTGACATTCAATCGAAAGCACTTTATTGCATTGCACAGATATCAGGCCGAACACGCAGGAACCATCGTTTGTACGTTTGATATCGATTTGTTGAGATTTTAGTGAATTCATTGTGCTCCCATCATAAATTCAACAACGCTACCGCGCTCTCCTTACCTTTCTCCCCTACTTCCAATACCGGCCCTACACAAGAAGGACAGCCGCTATCACAGGCACAACTTTTAATTAACTCCAGAGCCGCCTTTTTTATCGCATCATGCAGATTAAATATTTTTCGGCTAAAACCCACTCCTCCTGCATGGTTGTCATAAACAAAAATGGTAGGACACTGACTCATAGGGGCACGAACCATGGGAACTGTGCGAATATCTTTGGGATCACACATCATAAAAATAGCAACAACCGTTCTCAGAACATTCGCCAGAGCTTTAAGGCCATCTCCGAGAGTGGTTTGGGTAAGCTGAAATTTTTCGCCTATATTTGACTGAAACTCCCACCAGTAAGCTGTGGTGTGCATTTCTAACTCCGGCAGTTCCACTTTACCGAAACCGATATTTTCATGGGTCTCGAATTTCAGCTTTTTGTATTTGGTGGTCTGCCAGTGGACGTTGACCTCGCCGTAGCCCTTTTTGCCATCGGGAATTTCTGCTTCTTCAAATATATCCAAAACTCGGAGGCTGGTGTCGGTGTGGGCGTCGGTATAGTAGTCCACCCCCACCTGATGTACATAGGCTTTTTTGCGTTCCCAGTCCAGTTTGTCCACATGGTACTGTTTGCTTTCGTGAATGTAGATAGCATTGTTATGCAGCATGATGGGTGCGTCCAGCAAATTGATTTCCCCAATGACACGCTCTTCATTTGTAGTGTCGATAATCACAACATTTTCAGGTGTGGCACTGCGCAAGCTCACAGCCTCGGCTGGATAAGCATCGGTCATCCAGTGGAACTTCCCCGGTTCTTGCTTCTCGTCACTTTCATGTGGGAGAGGAGACACATAATGTAGGACCCGATTTTCTTCCAAATAGGCCAAAATCTCGTGAGTGGTTTCTACCCCAAAATTTTCATTTTCAACGAATGGCAGCTCAAAGGCCCCGCATTTAATATGGTCCAAAAGAATGACCAGATTATTGGGATCGACCACACCCGATTCCGGAGGCTTGCCAAAGAAATAATCCGGATGGTTGATGATGTACTGATCGATGGGGGCGCTAGAAGCCACCAGGATAGCTACCGACGCCTCTGCTCGCCTTCCAGCTCGACCTGCTTGCTGCCAGGCACTGGCGATGGTGCCGGGATAGCCCGCCATTACCGCCGCCTGCAGTTCTCCGATGTCAATCCCCAACTCCAAGGCGTTAGTGCTGACCACGCCAAGAATCTCCCCACGGCGCAACCCTCTTTCAATAGCCCGCCGTTCAGTTGGCAAATAACCGCCTCGGTAGCCTCGAATAAGATTAGGTGATTTTTTAGCTTTTTGCATAATTTCCTTCAAATAGGTCACCAGAATTTCCATCCGCAGTCGGCTACGCGAAAATACGATGGTTTGAATCTCATTCAGTAAAAATTTCTTTGCTATGGCACGCGCTTCTTTGATATACGATTTTCTAATGCCCAATTCACGATTGACCACAGGTGGATTATATAAGATAAAATGTTTTTCGCCCTGAGGGGCGCCATTTTTATCCACCAATTCCACTTTTTGCTCGATAATTTGCTCAGCTAATTCTTTTGGATTCGCGATGGTCGCCGAGCAGCAAATGAATTGTGGATTGGATTCGTAAAATTCACAGATGCGTCTCAGACGCCGGAGAACATTGGCCAGGTGACTGCCAAATACCCCACGATAGTTATGGAGTTCATCAATAACCACGTAGCGCAGATTTTCGAATAGCTTCACCCACTTGGTGTGATGGGGTAAAATGCCCTGGTGCAGCATATCAGGATTGGTGACCACGATGTGTCCAGAACTGCGGATGGCTTTTCGCGCTGAAGCTGGCGTGTCGCCATCAAAGGTGTAGGTTTTTATGTCGAAACTAATTTCCCCTCCCAATAAAGTAACCAGCTCATGCAGTTCAGCCACCTGATCATGGGAAAGGGCTTTGGTGGGAAAAAGATAAAGCGCCCGGGTCTCGGGTTCAGACAACACGGTATTTAAAACCGGCAAATTATAGCACAGAGTTTTACCGCTGGCCGTCGGCGTAACCACCACGACGTTTTTCCCTTGTAAGATTAATCGAACAGCCTCCGCCTGGTGGGTATAAAGCTTATTAATGCCGTGCTGGTTGATGGCTTTAATTAATGAAACCTCCATGTTTGAGGGAAAATCGGCGTACTGGGCATCCTGAGCCGGGAGCATTTGCCAGGTCGTGACATTGACCATGAAGTCGGAATTGCTTTTAAGTTGGTCAAGGAGTTGGGGGAGATTCATGAAAATATCTACTCACCTTTCTAAGTTTGTATTATAATGGCTAAATTACCAGCAGCAGACTAGGCAAATTCAAAATTGCAACTACAACCAAATATTTTTCAGTAGCCGGTGTACTTCGATATTTTTTATAATAAAGAAAACCCTCTGGATCATGATTGCTTTCAAAAATACAATCTAGATTTGAAAGTGGCTCATTAAAATATAGTTAGAATGTCGATTTATCGCAAGGAATATTTTGCAGATGCCAAACTGTAATTACCCCAACCTCCTAAACGAACTCGCCTTTATGATCAAAAATACACGCTCACTTTTTTGCAAATCTAATCTTTCAACTGTCGCCGGAACGACCTCAACTGTAAAGTGCTCTCCAGCATTTACATCCACCAAAATTCTTTCACCCAAATGATAAATATCCGTAATGCTACCAGCAAAAATATTGCTGGCGCTTAGACCTTTGGGTTCTTCCTTTGAGATAATAATTTCTGAAGCTGGAATATTTAACAAAATTTTTTCACCTACATCACACTCTAAATGAGGGAGAACAAAAGTCAAATTCCCAACGGCTGCCATAGTCAATCCCGTGGAAGCAGGGTGAGCTATGATTTTTACTTCAAAAATGTTTGGAATGTCTTCTCTGGAAATCAGGGGAGGGGCGGTCATTTTGCTCAATAAGGCATAGGGTGCTCCATAGCCAATATTTCTCCCATTTTGCAAGATAATAACGTAATCAGCAAAATT
>JBHIAC010000029.1:0-26281 GCA_046758365.1 bacterium | reverse complement strand
ATTTTAATAACCTCGAATCATAACCCCCCAGGGTTACATTTTATTTTGAGGCAACACGATTTCCAGGTTCATGTACAAGATTTCTCATTGAAGTTCTTGCACCATAGGTATCATTCAAAATAAGCTGCATCCGTGCAAATGCTTTAGCGCTACTTGCTGTTCACAATTATGACTACTTCAAGCCTAACAAACTCACCCGCTTTTCCCGCATGCATTTTGATGTTAAGAATATTCCCTTTTTGTTGTGCTCCTGAGATGGATGCAATTTTATTTTCATTCACAACCCTCAGTTCATAAGTTTCATTGGCCAGGCCCTCAACTACTACTTTTAGGGTTTTATTGCTTCTTTGTATTGAGATAATTTTTAATCCTTTGTTGGGTTCGCCAGTTTTTGCTTCGATTAGCGGGGGGATAAGCTCCACCGTTGGTTCAAAGAAAACTTCAGCAGTTGCCTTTTCTTTAAGCTGGTATTCAATGACCGGCTGTATGGTTTGCGATGAAAGTGTTTCCCTGAATGGCACTGATTCTCCGTTAACTACAACGCCTTTTATTTTACTTCCAATGCCTATAGCCGGGGCAAAACGTAAAGTATAGAGTTCATTCGGTGTATTGCTTGTTTTGAGAATTACCTTACCTTTTTCTCTCTTGTAGCCGAAGGAAAATGATTCTCGTCCAACCCGATAATTTTTAATTGAAACAGTTCGCCAATCAGCCGGGAAATGCGGGGCAAACAGGATCGTCTTGTTCACAGCGTCCCCTTCAAGTCCGAGCAGGCCGCGCACAAAGGGTAGCACAACGGCCGCGGTGCAGAATCCTTGATGAGGGACCGCTTCCTGAGGCCAGATATTTTGATACCCGGAGAATACTTCTGTAACAGATCCGAGGGCATTGTCAAAGGTGTGGCGCACACTGGACATGAGAGAATTGTATCCTTGCAGCGCAAAATGATGCTTGTACTGTGCCGTAGCTACCCAACTGGTGAGAAAAGGCCAAACCGCCCCGTAATTATAGTTGAGGGGCTCGAATAAATGGCTTTTGATAGAAATGCTGCGAATCCCCCAATCTGTGGAAAGTTCAGCCGAGTTTAATTTCTCCAATGTGCGGGCACTGCGCTGCGGGGCACCCAGCTCCCACATTAATCCCACGGCGCTCCAGGGCGTGACCTCTTTGACCTGCTCTCCCTTGGCATTGAAGGCATAGGCGTAATGCTGATATTCATGATCCCAAAATTTTTCATTGTAGGCTTTTAGGGATTTTTGAAATTGCGTTTTAGCTTTTTGGGCATACGACTTGTCTCCCACTGCCAAAGCCAGGGGTTCCATAGCATAAGTCGCCCGTACCCAGACCGCGGCGAGATAAATATCAGTCTGAATATCCGTCAGGGTGCCAAATTCCAGAGCCCCAAGTCCAGCTTTTTTGTTGTCCATCAATCCGTCCCCATTTTCATCGGTGGAGAGACACCACTCGTAGGCTTGTTTGAGCGAATTCCAACTGTTTTTGATGAACTCCACATCGCCGGTCATTTTATAGTAATCATACATTGCAACCAGGTAATATGGGGTCGTATCCCCGTGGATGTAACCAAAGGGATAATTCTGAAACCAGTTGATGTAGCCGGCCGCTTGGGACAGTTCGTGGGCCATCTTTCCATCTTCACGCTGCCATTTTTGGGTGAAGGCTAGGGTTTGCCGCACGGTTGAGAAAGCACCGTAACTGTTCAGGCTGAAGGAATTAATAAAAGCATCGCCGCCGAAAAACCAGCCAAAGCCGGGCCGTCCCCCTGTGCCAGAAGTGCCCAAACCAGCAACCAGACCCTTGCCCAAATCAGGGTTTTCAACCACTAAATTGTCATAGGCCACTTTAGCCCATTCAAAAGCGAGATTAAGCTCTTGGTTTGGCGTTTCAACCTGCAAGGTGCTCTGGCGCAGATATTTATAGTATGTCACGTTCTCGTGGTAGAACTTTTCGGGATTTTCCAAGAGCTTTTGATACACTTTTTTGACCTCTTCCCGTTTTCCTTTTCCTCCCGCAAGTATGACAGGAATGTATTGGCCTTGGACAGACTTAATCTCTTTGATTTCGATTTTAAATTGATTTGGGGTATCGGAGAGCATGTGGGCTGGTGTATAGGAGATTCCCGAAGCAGCCGGCGAACCCACATAAGCATGGTTCTTTTTTGACGATTCCGAAATCAAATAGGCCTTTAGGTCCTTATCCCAATAGGCATATTGTCCTCCTAGACCGGCGGGCCACATGGGTTGTAGGACGGGAATAAAACTACACACCATGGTGAGGGGCTCGGTGGTGTTCACGTCGAGAAAAATGATGGCGCCTGGCTCTTGAATAGGAGTCACGTAGATAGCTCTCACGGTGAAGGACTGATACGTGAATGTTAGGGTAGTGGCTTCTGGGGTTACAGAAATATAGCGGACTATATCTTTCCCTTTAATCGGTTCGGTGGAGCTGCCAATAAAAAATGAAAATTCAAAATTTCGAAGCAGCTTCAAAGGATAAGCCCAAGATTCGAAGGTACCGCTCTCAAATCCAAGAATAGCGAATTTTCTTCCCACTTTATCGAAATAAGTCGATGGCCGGGCAAGTCGAGTCAGTTCGATATCATTAGGTTCCAGCTCAAAAGCGGGAATAAAACTGTTTTGGCCTAATGATGTTAGAGGCATGAGTATAAGAAGTAGGCATAAAATTACTTTCATGATATCTCCAATTGATGGTTAATTGTCATTACGCTTTCGCTGTCAATAGGTCATTGACTTCGTCGTCATTAATAGCCATTACGCGTTGCTGTCATTTGCTGCGCTTCATTTGGCTTCGCCGTCATTTAGTGTCATTTCTCTTTGCTATAATAATCCTGACGCATGTCGGGATTTATTTTCTTTGTAAAAAAATCTACCATATCCTTCACTTAAATTGGCTGCGACTGAATCTATCGCCTTAATTACCATATTTCACAATTCACCCCTTCAACCCGGTTAGTGTAATTCCTTTTATAAAATAACGTTGGGTCAAAAAGAAAACTACAACAATCGGCAGCATCACCACGACGGCTGCGGCCATCTGATGAGTCCAGTCGGTTTTGTACATACTGCTAAAAGCCGCGATGCCCACTTCAACCGGACGCATCTCCATTTGGTTTGTGACTATCAAAGGCCAGAGGAAATCTTTCCAACTAGCCATAAATGCGAAGATGGCGAGAGTCGCTAAGGCCGGTTTGGACAACGGCATCACTATGCGCCAGTAAATGGTAAATTCATTGGCCCCATCGATACGGGCTGCATCTTCTAAATCTTTAGGGATGGTGAGGAAAAATTGCCGAAGGAGAAAAATGCCCCAGACACTCGAAAGGTACGGCGTAATCAGCGCATAAAATGTGTTCATCCAGCCAAATGCATTAATGATCAGGAAAGCTGGAATGAGAGTAACGATAGCCGGAATCATCATGGTGGACAAATAAAGGGCAAATATTTTATCTCGCCACCGAAAGCGCAGCCGAGCAAAGGCATAGGCGGCCATGGAGCAAAAAATCAGTTGCCCCAAAACAGAAAATGCTGTTATAATTGTGGTATTCAGAAAAAATCGTCCAAAGGGTTGCAGGGTCATGGCTTCAAGATAATTCGCCCATTGGGGTTTCTCTGGAAACAGATTGGGTGGATACTGGAAAACCTCTAACTCGGTCATCAGCGATGTGGAGACCATCCACCAGAAGGGCAGCAGCATGGAAACGGCGAGAAGAAGAAGTGCTGCGTAAATTAGTGTATGAGTGAAGTATTTTTTCATTTCTGTTTTCTATAAGACTTTGCGTTTGTTTTTAAAAATAACCATACTCCACTTTCTTGCCCATCAATCGAAACTGAAGCCAGGTTGCGAACATGATAATTACAAAAAGCACTATGGACATGGCAGAGGCGTAACCCATACGAAGATTATCCCAGGCTGCTTGATAAATATGAAACACGATAACATCGGTGCTTCGTGCAGGGCCACCGCCAGTCATTATAAAAATTGACGTGAACACTTGAAATGACCCAATGAAGGAAGTAACAAGAATAAAAAATGTGGTCGGTTTCAACAGTGGCAGGGTAATGTTTTTGAACCGCTGCCAGGGCGAGGCACCGTCGATTATCGCGGCCTCGTACAAAAATTCTGGAATGCCCTGCAAACCAGTCATAAAAATGCCGTAAAGTCCAAAGGCCAAAGCAACAGCACAGACGCCGAATAAAAAATTCAATATTTCCGTGTGGCCTTTGAGGATCCCCAACTTAAAGGATTTTAACGACCAAATTTGATTAAGTTTTGCGTCAACTCGAATTGCATAACGAGTAAAACTTTCATGGATGGGTTTGCCATTTATAAGCACATCATCGACAGCGTCTTGAAATATCAATTCTAATTCGGAAAAGCGTTCAACCAAGGTTCCCCATGGCTGACGGCAGTACTGGACTTCCTCAACAAAGACTTGTTCGATACCCAACGAGTCCTTTGCAGCTTGTTCAGCCGCTACAGATTTTACTGCAGGAATGGCGAGACCCAATTCACTTCGGATTCTGCAAGCTGTTTCATCCGAAAGAAACGCCGCCAATTCAACAGCAAGTTCCGGATAAGAGGTGTTTTTGGGGACGCACCAACCGGCCTCGTACATGACGTTGACCTTTTTCCCAGTTTTTGGATAAGGTAAAGGAGCAACGCCGATGTCCAGTTCCCCGCTTTTGATGAATGGCAAATATCTGGTCAACGACCAGTGTCCATCAATTCGCATACCAATACGATTACTAAAAAATAACGAATTTATAAGTCCCGAACGTTCCGACTGCCCGTGAGATCCCGTGTAGGGGGAGACTTTATATTTTCGTTGCAAGTTGATAACGAATTGCAAAGCTTTTTCTGTCGCGGGTGAATTAAAATAACCAGACGCTCTTCGTCCATCGGAACTTAAGACATCGCCGCCGTTCATCCAGACAAAAGGAATCCAATAATAAAAAGCATTTGGCACCATAGCGCCGAATTGGTCAAGCTTGCCATCGCCATCGGTGTCCTTGGTAAGTCTTTGGGCCGTGGCGAGAAAATCCTCCCAGGTCCAATCAGAGCGGGGATAAGGCATGCCCTCCTGGTCGAAAAGCTTTTTATTAAAGGAAATGACGAGGGGCGTGAAATCTTTTGGGAAGACATTAAGGGATGACTTCCGCTGAGCGATCCTCAGGACGTTTGGGAAGTAAGTATTCAAATCGATGCCGAGTCTTTGTACATAAGGCATCAAATCAATGAGGACGCCTTTTTTAATAAAACTTGGAATAATTTTCGAGTCGAGAAGAAAGACATCGGGAGGCGAGCCTGCAACGATGCTGGTAAGAATCTTCTGCTCATAAGTTTGGAATGATATCGTCGGTTCGTAAAAAATCTCCACATTGGGATGCTTATTCATAAACTCTTGCAGTATTCTTTTATCTGCCGCAATTTCCCCTTTAGAGTCCGCCCAGCTTGAGACGTGGAGGGTTACTTTCGATGCTGGTTTTGAAAAAGAAAAGAGTGGAAGTAGGAGAAAAAATATGAAATTTAAAGTTACTATCAATTTGCTCAAGGTATAAGGTTTTTCAGTCATGTAAAATAAGTAATCCTTATATCCCTATATCCTTATTTCCTTGTTGCCGTGCGGCCCTTTTTGGATAATATTTTTTTGCACAAAAACAAAGATTTGACTAATAATCCTATAATATCCGTTATTCAATTTCAGCTATTTTAACCCCATCCTCGATACTACATCCATAAATGGAAAGGGTTCCACCGGTTTTTTTGGGGTATTCGTCGTTTAGCCGCGCTATGACCTCATTCATGTAATTTTCTTGAACAAGACAAATGGCGGAGCCTCCGAATCCTGCCCCGGTCATACGAGCCCCGTACACGCCCTCGCATTCAGCACAAATGTCCACCACAGTGTCCAGCTCTGCCGTACTAACCTCATAATCATTTTTCAAACTAAAATGGGATTGATACATCAAACTTCCGAAGGCGGCCAGGTCCCCTCGTTTTAACGCTTGCACAGATTTTTTGACTCGCTCGTTTTCTGCAATCACATGATAGCAGCGTTTTCGAATGGTTAGACTCAATAGATTTTGATGCTCACTAAATTGTTCCAGTGAAACATCCCGCAAAGCGCGGATTCCTGAGAGCGCTGAGGATAACTGTTGCACACCAATTTGACATTCCTCTCGGCGGCGATTGTATTCCGAAGTCACCAGTTCCCGTTTTATCCCAGTATCGCACACTAGCAACTTGGTATTACCTGGAATAGGGACGTATTCATAGTCGAGCTTTCTACAATCTAAAAATAAGGCGTGATTTTTCTTTCCCAAGCAGCTTATGAACTGGTCCATAATGCCGCACGGCACCCCAACGAATTCGTTTTCGGCTTGCTGACACATTTGGATGATTTCCAGTTCGGGATGTTGTAAATTATTAAGTGACAAAAACGTGAAGGCTGCAGCCATTTCCAGAGCTGCCGAGGAGCTCAACCCAGCCCCTTGCGGAATATCTCCCTTGATGAAAAGATTAGCCCCTTGTAAGGTATCCCCGGAGCGCTGCAAGTAGTAAGCAACACCTGTTATGTAATTTATCCAAAGAACTTCCTCGGATGGTTGGAGATTATCTAGGGGGGCTTCCACAAGCATAGAATCACTAGCAGAGTACGTCGCTAATTTAAGGTCTTCGCGCAGGGAGGCTGCAATAACAATGGATTTATTGATAGCCGCCGGTAGAACAAAGCCGTCATTATAATCCGTATGTTCACCAATGAGATTGACCCGTCCTGGGGCTATGCCGCAAATTTCAGGATTTTCATGGAAGGTGTTTTGGTATAGGGTGAGGGTTTCGTATATAAGGTCTTCATTTTGATTATTCATAATTTCCTCATAGGTTTTAGAAGCTAATTAGCGTATTTCAATGTTTTTGTTTAACACTAATTTCGGTCGGACACGACTAGCAAAATATAATATGCAAGTTGACAAAGTTCAAGGGAAAATTTAAAAGGGGGCATTTGTACTAAAGACTTTCTTTTGTCTTAGGGGTGTTTGAAATACGACTCATGGATTGGTCTTTCAATGGGAGTAAAAGGTTAAGAGAATATCCTAAATATCCACAGTGATTCTAAGGGGCCTCATCATCGTCATTCGAGAAAATGGTTCAAAAAGACTCAATGTAACAAATTTCAACTATTTTGGAGCCTATAATGACTCGCTCCCTTGCCATTCACATTGTTGAAAAGCGGGTGGGTCGCTGCTGGTTAAATCTTTAAAAATAAACATATTATGAATCGTGTTAGATTAGGAAATAATGCGGGAAAGAAGTATGGCATAACGTTTGCAAGATGTTTAAATTAAAATTAAATGGGTGAAAAAATGGAAAAGAAAAGAGTGCTGATCGTAGAGGATGACCTGTCCTTTGCCGAACTCGCAAAGTTGGCCCTCCGGAACTCAAACTACCAAATAGACATCGCCGATGACGGGCGCTCGGCCCTTGAGCTGTTATCAAAAAGAAAGTACGACCTGGTAATCAGCGACTACCGATTGCCTCATATTGATGGTATAGATGTCTTAAAAGCCGCCAAGCGAAACAACCCAAAATGCGAAACCGTCCTCATGAGCGCGGCTAATCCTAACATGATGGAGTCAAGTTTAGCGGACCTGAAGCTCCTTGGATTTCTCCAAAAACCCTTTTTACCAGCCAAACTTCGTGATTTAGTTGTTCAAAGATTCGATAAAATGATAGCCAGAGTTTCCGGGGTTTTGAACCATATTTGATTTTTAAAATCATCAGCTATAAATAAAAAGACCTACTTAAAATAAAATAACTGCTTTTTTGTGATATATTTTCAATTAAGGCGCTATAGTATTATCAAACAAATCTTTGTTTTTTGTGCAAAAGAATTACTGCCAAAATATACTTCCAACGGATATTTTTTTTAGTTTTTCCATCCGTTGGGTTGTTTCTATCTGTTGGTTTTAGCTGAAATTCCTGGTTATTGCTTTAATTGAATTGTGGCTTCACCGCGCTAAGATCAATCTGATAATATAGTAATATACCAATACATTTCAGATTTCAATATTATCCCGCGCTCCCATTGACTAACTCCAAAGGATTACTCTATATTCATTGTTTCCCAATGGCATAACCGGCTGCAAATCCAACCCCCGTGGTAAGAATATTACCAGGACTGAGATGTAGGGTAAACCATTTTCTTTTAAGAAGTTTCTTGTACTTTTCATCTAACACCTGATATTCTCCCCAGAGGTTATTATAAGTAGATTGTAAGCTATCGGCCTTCAAAATCAGGGCTTTCGCTTCCTCGTTTTTAATGGCTAAGGAGCTGTCTAATACGGCTATTGTACTATCTTTAAGTGTTATTTTCTTTAGACTATTATCTAGCTTAGTTTTCGTTTCAGCAGCATCGGCACCAAAGAGCCGTGGAGCAATGAGTCCATGGATGCCATCAGCTCGCTTTGCTTCCCAAAACTGGCCTTTCCAGTGCGGGTAAGCTTGGTCCAGCTCGTTTATAACTGAACCTGCTTCCCAGAGAGTGTCCAAGCGGACCATTGTTTTATTATATTTTATTTGGAGTTGATTTAATTTTTTCTTCAATTGCTCACGTTCTGCCGCCAGATGCTCTTCTTTCTGCTGTAGGTCTAATAGTACAAAATCAAGACTATCCACATAGACCCGCATTAAAGAGTCTTTTCGAGCCAACTCTGCCATTGTTAATTCTTGCTCTTTCAGCTTCGCACGTGTGTCTTTCAAGGAAAACCAGATGCTGCGGCCAATTATTAAGCCCACAACCACAACGATTATCAATAGAATCCAGGAAATAGCGCCTTTACTTTTACCCATGTTGTACCTCCAGACGATTCCCGGTCTTTTTTATAGATAACTTTTTTGCAAATTCCTCTACGATAGTGTCATCACCGGAAATCAAACGATAGAAGATAACAAAACCATCTTGCTGTGCGTCGTAAAGTTCGATCT
Organism: bacterium; assembly: GCA_046758365.1. Taxonomy (GTDB): domain Bacteria; phylum Zhuqueibacterota; class Zhuqueibacteria; order Oceanimicrobiales; family Oceanimicrobiaceae; genus JBHIAC01. The sequence goes on along the minus strand of JBHIAC010000029.1, from coordinate 17,257 downwards.
TCGTATTCCGACTTTCAACCTCCAGAAGGAGCTGGCGGATAACCCATTTGGCTCCATCGGAAAGTTTGGCCGATTCATTACGATTGTGCTCAGTCATAAGATACTCCCTTAATTTTTGTTAAAAATTATTTTTGAGCAAACTGCAAAAAGGTGATTAATCTAATTAGCTCCTTTCTTTATTTATAATGAGACCCCAAAATTATGTCTTTACTCTCAAAATTTTAGTAAAATAAATAACTATCAACTCGTTCGTCCAAAACTACTTTTGTTGTTTAGTAGTCCGCAGTTCCAAACGCTTAGCTTCAGCTGGTTTGACTACTCGGTCGGGCAATATTTTAATTAGGTGTTCTTTGCTTTTATATTCTATTGGTTGGAAAACCCAGTGGTACTTTTTATACAGCGTGTTAAGGGATGCATAAGGTTTTGGTTCTTGTTTTGACGGCTGGAAAAGCGGAACAACTGGAATTGCAAAGTCACGCACAAAAGAAGGAAGTTCGTCAGCAATAACTTTAGCGCTTGTTACCTCTGCTACAATAAATTTCGAAATGCTGGCAAGCGTTTTTACTGTTTCAATAATATCTTGCTCTTCAGATTTCTGAAAATCAAAAATTATAGGGCAAAAATCCATTTTTCTTAACTCGTCAGCAATAGCAGATAGAACCTCTTTGAGCTTTTTTACAAATTGACCCAGAATGAGTACGGCTTTATTAGCAACTGGATTAATTACATTTCTAATTTTCTTATTCGTTAGCAACAAATAAATGAACTGGGCGACCTCAAGATTGTCCACCATTATTGTAGGTGCTTCAAGAGGGGTAATTATAAGACCCGACTGCTTGGTCTTTTCGTTTAGATTTAAATCCCATGCGGACAATCCATAGATTGAACAACCCGTAAGGTCCGCATCGGTAAGATTAGAGCTGACCAAGTGAGCTTGATTAAGGTGCGCTCCGCTGAGATTCACTTTGGTCATGTTCGACTTTATGAGAAACGCCTCACGGAGATCTGCTTCCCTGAAATCCGCCTCACAGAGATTCGCCTCACTCAGGTTCGCCCCACTGAGTTTGGCTCCTCTGAGGTTCGCTTTGTAGAGGTTTGTCTCGATGAGGTTCGCCCCTATGAGATTGGCGTTGCTTAAATCCACAGCTATAAGTTTTGCCGCGCCGAGATTCGCTCCCATGAAATTTACCCCGCTGAGATTGGCCTTAAAAAAGTCCACCCCTATGAGTTTCGCCTCACGGAAATTTGCCCCACTGAGTTTCGCCTCGCCGAGATTTGCGCCACTGAGTTTCGCCCAACTGAAATCCACCCCACTGAGATTCGCCTTATAGAGGTTCACCTCTTTGAGGTTTACCCTGCTGAGAGCCGCTTCACTGAGGTTGGGTTGTATTTCAGGATTTTGTTCTCTCCACTGATTCCAAGCTTCAACTCCCAGCTTGAGAATTTTTAGATGTTCCTCATTGGCCATGGCACTTAACAACCATAGATAATTTTTATTTTAGCACGTTTAACCAGTCTATTGAATTTATAGGAACGCAAAGGTGCAGCGTTGAGGATGAATGTAAATATGATGCCTTTGTATAATTTTGTTAATAAAAGATAAAATAAATTCTATATAAAGCAAGGGAAAAATCACATATACTTCACATTAAATAAAACCTAAATTGAACTTCTGAAAAAAGCGTTTCATCGCATGAGAGGATAATAAATTTCTTCAAGCAGAGCCGCATAAGCATCATCCCGCTTTAACTAATCAAAGGGTAGAGGTGTAAATTAGACAGATATTTTACATTGAATTAAGTTGCACGAAGTGAGTATATGGAGTGGACCTTTAAGCGTATTGATTAACTATCTGGTTCAACAGTCTCGTTAGCCAATTTCGACAACGGGGTTACTTAAGTTTAGTATTTTCAATCAAAATTACCTAGTGACCTTCACTTCCCAAGCCTGTTTCACCGGTGCCGAGCAGGTGCTTATCTGTAAAGTGCTTCTATGCCGTGAGATCAATTAAAATTCGTTTCAAAAGATTGCGAGCAAGCGGAACCTTATACGCGTTCATTCCTAGTGGTTCAGCGTTTTTGAAGCTCTTCTGTAGCACATCAGAAAACGATTTCGGGCTTATGAACAGTCCTGTCAAATTCCGGTTAATGGCATCCTCTTGCCATGGAATTGGAGCCACCCCACCAAAAGCAACACGGCCTGATTGGATGGTACTGCCGGCTTTCTGGATTACAGCGCCAACACTGACTATGGCAAAATCCCAAGCTTCACGTTCTTTGAATTTGATGAATCCACTTCTCACATTAGTTGGAAGATCGGGAACATGGATCTCTGTTATTATTTCGCCAGGTCGCAAACTATTTTCCCTTAGATAGTCCCGTTCTGGCAAAACAAAGAATTCATTTAAAGGAACTTTACGTAATTTTTTACCGGAGAAAACAGATAATTGTGCATCAAGAGCCAGCAAAGCGACCGCCATATCCGAAGGATGTACAATGAAACAAGGTCCACCACCGATAATGCAATGATATTTATTCTGGCCGTCAACGGCATAGCAGATATCTCCGCCCTTTCGCAGGCAGTGAAACTCGCCCCGAAAATACCAGCAACGGGGACGCTGACAGAGATTGCCGCCGAGCGTTCCTACATTTCGCAATTGTGGTGAAGCCACCTCATTTGCCGCCTGCAGCAATATCGGATATTTTTTGGCAATAATGGGATGCTCTGCGATTTCAGCAATTGTAACTAGAGCCCCGATTCGCAAACCCTTTCCCGGCCTGTACTCAAGGGTCTTCATGCCAGGTATTGATTTCAGATTAACCAACGTTTTAGGAGAAATGACCGTGTTTTTCATCAATCCGAGAACATCGGTCCCACCGGCAAAAAGCATGGCCTCTTGAGGAGCCTTCCCCAAAAAGCTGCTGGCTTCTTTCAAGTTTTTTGGCCGCAAATAATCGAAATTATTCATTTTCTCACTTCCTCTTTTTTATAATGATTTTGACCTTAAGACTGAATTGAATCAATTATGGATTTGACCCGGTTCAAAAACTTATACGAAAAAACCCAATTCATGAGTTCTGTGTCCATTTAGCTTACTAAAGCCATCAGTACTTTGTCTGGGGTAATGGGCAGATTCTTGATACGGACGCCGATAGCGTTATAAACTGCATTAGCAATCGCTCCTGCGGTAGGAATGATTGCTGGTTCGCCAATTCCTTTTACTCCCGTATTGTTTATGAGAGGATCACTATCGCTTACTACTATGACTTCGATTTCAGGAATATCCATAATTGTTGGAAGTTTATAATCATGCATATTGGTTGTCAAAACCTTTCCGGTATATTTGTCCATGACACGTTCTTCCATCAGCGCGAAACTCAATCCCTGGAGGATACCACCATGAAATTGATTTTCTAAGGTTTTGCGGTTCAACACACGACCTACATCATGAGCGGCAATGATTTTCAAAACGCGCACTTTGCCGGTTTCGGTGTTCACTTCCACCTCGGCAAATTGTGCACCAAAAGTATTGATTGCATAGCCCTCTGGGTTTGCAGCGCGTGCGCCGGTGGTTACCATCACCCGCTCCCTCATTTTCTTAACGACATCGGAAATCAGCATCTGCTTCGATGGGTCCTCAACATGGGATATGACACCGTTAGCATATCTAAGCTGTTTTTCAGGCACTTCCAGAATTGCGGCTGCTCCTGAGATCAATTTGCTTTTCATCTGCTCTGCTGCATCACGAACCGCCGGCGATACGGAAGCGGCTGTCATGCTGCCTCCACTGAGAGGACAATAAGGACAGGCATCGGTGTCCCCCAACGTGACTTGAATTTTGTCAATGGGAATTTCCAGTACCTCTGCGGTTACCTGAGCAATAAAAGTATACGTTCCAGTGCCAATGTCTTGTGTCCCCGCAAGAACCTGGGCGCTGCCATCGCGGTTTAGCTTGAGCGTGGCATAAGCGGGAGGTCCACCACCCCCCCACCAGATCTGCGAGGCCATACCAATTCCTCGCTTAATTATGCCTGAATCTGAACCGGCTGTTTTTCGTCGGTCAACCCAACCAATAGCTTCAGCGCCTTTTTGGTAGGCTTCCCGCAACCGTTTGCTGGAATATGGCAGGTTCGACACTTGATCAACTTCCGTATAATTTTTTAAACGGAATTCAAGCGGATCCATATTGAGTTTTTCCGCTACATCATCGAGGATGGAATCCAGCGCAAATGTACCCTGTACATGTCCTGGCGCTCGAAATGGACGTGCTCGACCCGCATTGATTAAAACGCTGTATTCTTCTGTACGGATGTTAGAACACTTGTACAGAGTGCGCAATGGCCAACTACAGCCGGAGTTTCCCGGATAGGCTCCTACGGCGCCATACGAGTTAAGAGTCATAGCACTTAAGGTGCCATCCTTTTTGGTTCCAATCTTAAGTTTTTGGACTGAATTTGGTCGATTCCCCACGGCCAGGTTCATTTCTTTGCGATCCAAAGTGATTTTCACTGGTCGGCCGATTTCGCGGGCTAACAACGCAGCCATAACCGTGTATTTCCCAGCTTCCAGTTTGCTTCCAAAGCCCCCACCCATATATTTCTTAATGACACGCACGTGGCTGGATGGAATATTTAGGCAATTTGCAACGGTATCCCGCACTGAAAATATCGCTTGCGTTGAATCCCAGACCGTCAGATGATCGCCATCCCAGTTTACAACACTGGAATGAACTTCAATAGGATTGTGAACCACCACCTGAGTTATGTATTCATCTTCAACGATGACATCCGCTTCAGCAAATCCTTCATCCACGTTACCCCGTTCATACACGGCTGGCTTGCCGCGGACAATGTTACCCCAATCGTGGATTTTGGGCGCGTCGGATTTCATCGCTTGGCCAGCGTCCACCACAAATGGGAGTTCCTCATATTCCACTTCAATCAGATTTAGGGCCTCTTCCGCAATCTGTTCCGTTTTAGCAGCAATGCAGGCCACTTCATCGCCTTCATATCGCAAATGAGGATCGAATAGAAAACTTGTTTCATAATACCAGCCAATTTTCGGAGTATTTTGATGTGTGATAATTGTCAGCACCCCCGGAACTTTTTTTGCTTTGCTGATATCGAGCCTTTTGATTCGAGCATGAGGAATCGGGCAGCGCAAGGTTTTGGCGTAGGCCATGTTCGGCAAAATCACGTCAACTGTGTAAACAGCACTGCCACTGACTTTGTCATAGCCGTCTACACGTGAAATCGGTTTTCCAACGACCTTCAGCTTGTCATTCGGACCCCAGGGTTTCACATCTTCCGTGGGTACTTCTGCCAGAGTTTCAACAAAATTCTCTTCAACAAAATATTTGGATTTTACAATTTTGCGAGGCATAGCTCCTCCAAGATTTTATGTTTGCTTAAATAAAAAATAGATTTTTATTCAAATCTCTTTTAGAATGAACTAGTCGTCATTTCTGCGGCTGCCAACACTGATGCGAAAATCTTTGGATAGGCCGCACAACGGCAAATATTCCCGGACATGCCTTTAAGTATTTGTTCTCTTGTGGCTTTAGGATGTTTGAGCAACAAGGCCTGGGCTGCCATGATTTGACCCGTTGTACAAAAACCGCATTGGAATCCATCATTTTTCCAGAATGCCTCCTGAATGGGATGCAGTTTTTCACCAGAAAGCAAACCCTCGATTGTGATCACTTCTTTCTCTGCAGCATCCAGGGCTAATATATGGCAGGCATAAACCGCTTTACCATCCAGCAGGACTGTACAATTTCCACATTCTCCATGATTACACACAACCTTAGTACCAGTCAAATGAAGATGATCACGCAATAATTCGGACAGAGTCGCTCGAGACTCTACCAATATGCGAACCTTTCTACCATTGACCTTTAGTGAAAGCAATTCTTTTCCCTTTTGGAATTCCTCGACTTCTGCTGTTTGCTTTTGTGAAGAGGCTTCAAGTGTAGGAATCAATACGTAACTGCCAACAACTCCTGCACCCATTCCTTTCATGAATTTCCTGCGAGAAATGTTCTTAGGTTTGGATTTTTCATTCATAGGACATCCTCTCAGAGGTATAAGGTAAAAAATTTGAAGGAATTAATTGATTATACCAGACTCACCTTGGGAAGGTTTCCCTTTAGAAAATACAATACCCAATAGTAGTTGTCGATTTCCTGAACGAACTGATCATCCACATAGACGTCTGCTTTGCCGCCATCTCGGTCCCAGCGTCCCATGACTACAACACCGGACCCGTTAAAGGTGAATGTAACTTCTGAATCCTTTTTTTCAGCAACTTTTTGAGGTTCGCTAAATCCCCATTGATGATGTTCAATCTCCTTTTATTTTGGCATCGATATTAAACGGGTCAAGCGCACTGCAAGTGTCTTTAGTGCCCAATTAGTCCTGAAGTTCATGCCACGTGGCCTGCCAGTCGTCGGGATGTCTTTCATGCCCATCAAGGACATCTTGTATACATTGGGCATATTGACTCTCTGCAGGCAGCGCTTTGAGCGCGGTTCGAACGATCGTTTCAATATCATTTTCAAAATAAGCCATGGTGTAAAGCGCAGAAACAAACATGCCGCCGTAAACGCCGTCCCCGTAATTCATAATGTGTCCTATTTTGTCGCAAATCTCATTCGAGGTCTGCGGCATGCCTGGGCTCATAAATCCGATATAGTCCGCTTCGATCTGAAAATCGATGTCATCAGCATGAAGGCTAGTGCTGCACGATTCGCAAGCCAAACTCGCTCACGAACAGGGTGTTTCCACGCCTTTAGGGATTATTTTTAAGCTTGTGACAGATTAAAGCCATACTTTAATAATTGTAACTTTATGAGCTGGGATGGTCATTTTAACTTGGTTATCTATCACTGTAAGAGCTTCTCCATCCTCTTCAAGAAAATTTGAAAGTACTGCCTTCCGACCTGCGCTGGCAATGTGATCGTTAATTCAGTATCCCGCCCATAGGCCTCCAATAGACGCAATATCCAAATATTTCCCGCTGCCCTTGGCAGATCGACAAATGTTTCTTGAAGCTCTGCTTTCTTCACAGTCTCCAAAATCATATTTTCCGCATCCAGCGAAACAAAGGAAAACGTCTTGGGTAACTTCCCTTTGTGCGAATTAACTAATCAAGCAATAAGTGGATTATTGTATTCATACGCTGTGTGCATTGTTTTGGCATGTTTCCAACATTCTATTAAAATAATTTTGATTCAATAGGTTAATATTTGAAAATCAGTTTTGGCTTTGCAGAAAGCTTTCGATTTCTACACGATGTGGGGCAGAAGGCTGAGCCCCCAACTTGGTCACGGAAAGGGCCGCAGCCGCATTTGCAAAACGTACAGCCTCCAGCCACGGTTTATTTTCGGCCAAGGAAACAGCCAATGCGCCATTGAACACGTCGCCAGCAGCCGTAGTATCCACAGCCTTAACACTAAAGCCCGGAACCAATTCCCGGAAATCAGATGTAGCAATATAAACACCACGAGCTCCTAAAGTAATGAGAACCGCTTGTAATCCTTTTACAAGCAATGCGTTGGCGGCGGTCTCTGCTCCGTTCTCATCTTCAACTTTAATCCCTGTCAGCAACTCGGCTTCTGATTCATTAGGGGTTAGAATTGCAATGTGTTTTAAAGTTTCATCATCCAATGGACAAGCCGGGGCCGGGTTTAGAATAACCTTCACACCCCGAGTTGAGGCTAATTTGGCAGCCGCATTTACCGTTTCAATCGGGGTCTCCAACTGCATGATAAGAATATCAGCCGAAGTAATCGCGTCTTTTGCACAGTCGATATGTTCGGGCATCAGCTTTGCATTCGCTCCAGATGCAACAGCTATGCTATTCTCTCCTTTTTTGTCTACAAAAATCAACGCAACTCCTGAGGCAGCGTGCTGATCCTTAAAAATATACTCCACATTAATTTCATCCTTAACAAATCCTTCTAAAGCCTGCTCACCAAACATATCTTCGCCAACGCAGGCAATGAAAACAACTTCACCACCCGCGCGGGCTGCTGCAACAGCTTGATTTGCACCTTTGCCACCAGCAGCAATAGAAAACTCGCCACCAAGTATGGTTTCCCCTGGTTCAGGAATTCTTTCAAGCTTAATAATCATATCGGTGTTAGAACTGCCAACAACTACAATTTTGGGCTTTTTCATTTTTTTCTCCATTAGCTAAGACATTTGTCACTGTAAATCTACGTCACTCTTGCTATGATTATTAACGCTAGTCCTACAAGGTAAAAAATAAACATGAGTGCAATGAGCTTATTGGTTCCTTCAGGCGCCTCTTTAAACTCCTTCCAAATAAATACACCCCAAAAGGCAGCCACCATGGTCGCTCCTTGCCCTAAGCCATAGGAAATGGCAAATCCGGCAACACCAGCAGCAATGATGCTGAAGGACATGCCTATGTTCCAAATAATGCCACCCACAATGCCAATTGAATGCAATCTCGCATTTCCTTTATTAAAATAATCTCGATAAGGAACAGGCTCACCAACAAAAGGCTTGGCCATCACAATACTGTTCCACAGAAAATTGGAAAGGAGCAGACCTAATGAAAAGATGACAACCGCAGTATAAGGGCTTAACTTGCCTGCTTCAAGATTAATAAAATCCGTGGACATGGAAGCTGCAACAAAACGGTAGAAAAAGCCCATAAGTACACCCGCCGCAATAGATATTATAATTCCTTTGGTGGTAGTTTTCTGACCCTGGGACGGCAATTTTTTATAGGCTAAAGCATCCACGATAATGGCCACAACTACCAAAGCAACACCCAAAAACAAAACAACTGGATTCCCAAGAGGCGTTGCAATATAATTCGTGATGACTCCTAAAACCAGTGCCAAGCCCACGCCAATCGGAAAAGCGACCGCCATTCCTGCGATATCTATCGCAGCCACCAGAAGGATGTTGGACAAGTTAAAGATAACCCCTCCCAAAAATGCCAATCCTAAGGCGTTGGTGCTCGCTTGGCCAAAATCTGTTAAAAAGCTGCGCCCGACTTGACCCATACTACCCATGGTAAACGCCAAAATCAATGAAAGTATTAATACACCTATGGCATAGTCCCAATAAAATAGTTGAAATGGCCATTCTTTGGTTGCCAGTTTCTGAGTATTGGCCCACGATCCCCAGCACAACATGGTTATAAAGCACATTACCAAGGCTACAAAATACGATTCAACAAAAAACATTTTTTTCTCCTTTCATTACTTTTTTTACAGACTTCTGCAAAATTAATTTAAAGCATGCTCAAAATGGGTGTACAGGCTTCAGCCTGCCTATGACAATCTCAACCTAAAGGTTGTACACCCTATTTTGAAGAAGTCTATACTTTTTTTAAAAAAAATAGACTCCGAATCATACTTCATAATGAAAATTGATTCAGTACTTCGCTTTAAAAGGTTGATTACCGTAAATGATGACATTATCAAGATTTAATTCTGCTTTATCTGTTGGATTTAGGACCTTTAACCGAACCTCGTGTTGAGTCATGGGAAGCTGATACCTCCAGAATGGGGTGAATCTTCGCTGAGTAAACTTGGTTGGGAGTGTAGCTGTTTCAACCAGTGCTCCATCTATATACATCTCGACTTCAAAGGTGTAATCCACTTCACCGACTTTTTTGGTACCACCCGTAACCGCAAAACCAATTCCTTCAAATTCGAAAGAAGTTTCATCGGTCAATTTCTTTTCAAGATACATCTTTTTCTGCGGATAATGTCCTTCAAATGCTATTTCTAATGGAACGGTCTTTGGTTTTTGCAGCTTAATTGTTACCTCCTTGTCACTCACCGCACCACCATTTCTTTTAATCAATTCCAATGCATGCTTGAAGGACAATTCATAAGCATCATTAAGAGAAATGGTGGTATACTTAAAATCTATGGGCTCAACTTCCGCAAGCCCTTGCTTCCAGAATTCCGGGATATTCTTGTATCCTTTCATGGTGGCCAGAATGCCTCCGGCGGTAGCCGGATTGCAGTCGGCATCATCACCACACCGGGCTGCGATTTGGTAGGTTCTTGTGAAATCACTATCGCCATATAACAGGCCCATTAAAACCCAAGCCGCGTTGATCTTGGCGTCAATATTGAAGGCTTCAAAAACTCCAAGAGGTGACCCTATATCTTGGGACCATTTTCGATGCACCTTAAACCAGGTTTCTTTCCAATCCTCCGAATTTTCCTTATGCCACCGAATGACATCACTCATGCATTGAGCGAATTTACTCTCTGCCGGAATAACCTTGAGTGCTTCCTCCACCACATAATTGATGTCATCGGATACAAAGGCCAGTGCATACATGGCCGCTACATAGACGCCGCCGTACCAACCGTCCCCATAATTCATGATATGCCCGACTTTGTCACATATTTCCACGGCAGAATTTACCATACCTGGACTCATGAGACCGGCAAAATCGGCTTCGATCTGAAAGTCAATATCATCCGCGCATGGGTTGTTTAGCCAATGTCCTGATTGCGGTGGCGCAATGCCATTTAGAATATTGTATCGGGCCGTTTGATTAGCAAACCAGAGTTTATATTCAGCATGTGCAAACGCATCTGCGAAGGATTGAGCCGGTGCATCCAGCCCTTCATCTTCTAGAACCTGGACGAATGTAAGGTCCATATAAATATCGTCGTAAGCTCCGGGTTCGTTCCTATAGGTCTCCTTTAAAGAGCCTTTGTGCCAGGGAATTGTTTGATAGTCCGGGATCATGGTGCTGTTGTACCGAAATTCTACCGGACTACCAAAGGTCACACCGATCGTCTGAGCTGCCCAGCCGCCTTTTATTTTGTCCTTTAATGTTTCCTTTGAAATTGTGAAGGATTCGACATCTAAAATTTTGCTGTTTTCAGGCCTCGAACATGTTAACAATAAAAAGAAAGAACATAACAGATAAATTCTTGTTTTTGCCATCGTCTTCTCCTTTCTATGTAGGCGAATAAATCTACTGGGCAACTTCTTTGAACACTTGTATTTTCGAGATCGTGGGGAGAATTTGTGAGGAATTCCAGATAATTTGAATTATCTGGGTTGGAAAGAGTACCTCTGTAAATACCGATAGGGATATTGCCACGTCCATACCAGGTATTGATCGCATCAATGGCTGCGGCGCCGCTTGGATGAACCTCGTTAAAACAGACAGCAAGAAGTTCTGCCTCTCCGTTGTTTGCCATGGCATGCAGGATAGCCAGACCGCCTACATCATCCACGTCTGCACACATGTCCGTTTCATAGATGATTTTTTTTGCTATGTTATCATTACTATTTTTTTTGTGGATCCCTTGTGCGACCATAGGGACAGGTAATAATATGATTGCAATTGTAAAGAACTTATAAATTGACTTTATGATTTGCTTGTCGTTTTTCACTCTGTTTATTTTCCCTCATTAAGTTACTTGTATTTCATTCATCATTTTTTACTCGGCAATATCATCATAAATTGTTCGATAATCCACTCGTAATCCTCATTTGATAACCGTTTTCTCAGGTAAGCTCTGAACCCGGGTTTCATTTGCCAGACATACCCATTGCTCAGAGAACCAGTCCCAGTGGCAATCTTGTTGTAATAATGCGATAAACCACGAACACCATACAAGACTGCCATCTCATCCCAGCTAGGCCGGTTGCAAAATTGGGAGTTAAAAAATCTGTAATAAGCCTCCTTTACAGGATTCTCCTCAGGAGCATCTTTTAACACCGACCCGGTAAAAATGGAACCACCCGCCTGGCTAAAAACAATGGGTGTTGGCCAATTCTTGATAATGTTTTCCGAGGCAGAGACTAAATTGTGACGTACAAGGTTAAAACCATCATGGTTAACACCGGCCATAATAACCAGCTCCTTTATTGTCCGGGCAACTAAATTAGGCTCCGCTCTTAAGAGATCATTAAGGTTGTTGAGAAAACCGACGCTGATAATAGTAACAGAACTGTCAGGCTGTTGCAAGAGGACATCTCGATATACCTCCAGAGCACTGGGAGCATTTGCATTATTAAGGTCATGTGGAAATTTCGTGAGGTCATCCAAATACTCTGAATAATCCGGGTCGGGAAGCGTGCCTTTATAGATTCCGATGGGAATATCCCCGCGTCCATACCAGGTGTTTATCGCATCAATGGCTGCGGCGCCGCTTGGATGGACCTCGTTAAAACAGACAGCAAGGATTTCTACCTCGCCTCTATTTGCCAAAGCATGCAGGATAGCTGAGGCACCGACATCATCAACGTCCAGGCACATGTCCGTCTCGTAGATGACTTTCTTTGGTTTGGGAGTAGTGACTGTTATTTTTTGGGTTTCATTAATTGTTTTTCCTTCATCATCAGTCACAGTAAGTGTCACACGATATTTCCCATCCGAAGTATATGTATGTTTTGTTACGACTCCTTTTCCTGCAGAACTGTCGCCAAAATCCCAGGCGTAGTTGACAATAGTCCCATTGGCATCCAGCGAGGATGAGGCATCAAGGGTGACAACTTCATCCGGTTTAGGGAGATCTGGAGAATAAATGAATCTGGCAACCGGTTCATCAGTGTAAACCGTCACCATCTTCGTCAGCCTGCCTGTAAGTCCGCTGTCATCGGTTACAATTAGCTTCACTGGATATTCACCTGCAACGGCATAAGTATGGCTCGCAGTCGCACCCACAGCTGTATTCCCATCACCAAAATCCCACTCATAACTTACAATCTTTCCCTCCGTACTCATGGATGCAGAACCATCAAAATAAACACTCTCAAGAAGAATTGGTGTAGTCGAAAGAAAATCAAAATTGGCAGTCACTCCCGGCCCTTTACTGGTTGGCGTGTAGTCAAGATCATTCGTAATCAGAAGCTTGTCCAGTCTCGTCCCATCGAGACAATACGTGATCGCCAGAGTATGGCTCCCCGCAGTCAGATTGTATAACACTTCTTGATTGTTATTATCATTGTCATGTACAACACCCCAATGCCATTGGCAACCCACTTCAATATCTTTCCACTTGATCCAATTGTCGTCATCCATCTTCACCCAAAAAGCATCTTCATCGTGCATGGGAGCTATCACGCGACCCCACACTTTGTAGGTACCTGGCTTCCTCACGATGAACTCGTATGTAATATGCCCGGCACTCGGGGCTATTTCGGTGCTATTATAGCCTTGCATTACTTCGATAAACTGTCCACCTGAGGCATTTTCATCATCATGGACTTTAACGGGCAAAGTAATACTACCACTCTCTGCTTCTAACCACCACAGGTCAATACTGCCACCTGTATCAACTTGCGCCCCGTGTGCTATTATGCTTACGGGTACTAAAATAGCGAGCAAGAAAATCGAAGTAATAAAAGTAAATATAAGACGTTTACTGCTTTTCAATTTTTATTTAACTCCAAAAAATTTTTCCACTGGCATTTCTACTCATACATGTGGTTTGAAAACATTCAGTGGTAATCTTATCTACTTATATTTATTTCTGTATCTGTATTCGATCCTATTTAATTTATACTTTAAATTATGGTTTAGCTAATACATAATTTCCCATAGTATTATAAAAGTCTTGCATAATATTTTCTTTATCAAAATTTTCCCAAATGACTATTTTCCGAGGATTATTAGGTTGGACAATCCATTGCCCCCCTTTAAACTTAGGAGCATTTATGACGACTCGACTGGCCCAATCAGGATTTTTTACAACAGCAACCGCTGCCATGTCAAATAATGGGCGTGAACTGGGATGACCGGGGAAGTTCTCAAATAAATTAACAGAATAATCTCCAAAATTTGTGAACAACCCTCCATGTCGTCCTGTGACTGGAATGGAAATATGTGGACCTTTGCCAGGCATTAACTGCTGAAAATCATCTAAATATGCTACAACGGCGTCCGTACCTGTTGGCTTACCATACCTGACCATGACCATCTCAAAATCGACATTCGCTTCAAGAAGAGGGTTGACAGCAGAAGTATCATTTTCGAGATTATATTCTCCAGGATCAGGATAGTTTGACCCGAGCCACACAACCCTTACTTTTTCTAAAATTGTGGGATCTTTATACAGTGCAAGTGCAATATTTGTCAGTTTACCAATACCTAATAATAACAATTTTCGTTTATCTTGAGCATGTGCCCTTTCTATAATAAAATTAACAGCATCTGAACCATCATAATTCTGCTCATCGATATGAGTAATAATTTCTTTATATTGACCACTTGCACCTTTATAAACTTTGATAGATGAATTTAGTGAACATAATTTGACAATTCTTACGGCCTCTTCAAAGTGTTTTTCTATATTACCGCCATTATATGTTCTATTTACTGTTATCCCTTCTACATCAAAAATATCTCCGTTGAATAACATATATGCAATTGCATGTTGATCATCCAATTCATTATTTGCGTCTGTATCTAAGATAACTCTTATTTTATTTGTTTTATTTGACTTGGTATTTTCAACATTTGTTTTATTTTTTGTGCAAAATGAAAAAATCAAAAATAGTGTATAAATAAAAATGGCCAACTTTTTCATTTGATTTCCCTCCAGTATTTATTTTATGCTCACTTCAATTACATCTTTTTTTATTAATATTTTCTCATGGTGCCCTAAAATGAATTATAAAATTATCATTTATTAAAATAAAAAACCGAACCCTATAACACTAGTATATCCCAGTCCACGTCATCGGTGAAAGGAAAGAAAAAGCCTTTCACATTATCTCTTCATATTTTCTAAAATTGAAAAATTCTTTTATCATGATAGACTATCCCATCTAAATGAGAATGAACTCATTGATATAGGCTTTTCAATATTCAAAATATCCATGAGAGTCGTTATTCTATCCGCTTCCCATAATCAAGCATATAATCCGTGGTTACTTGCGGAAAAGCAGGCACCATCACAGGAAATGGCACATTTTTCTGCATGACAATCATATCTATACGCGTTAAGTGAATATTGTTGAACTGTTTCACATTCACTCCGATGTGATCACTGTATTTTTCCTGCAGTTCATCAATGTATGGATTTAGATATTCTTCAATCACGGCAACCGTATTAAGACTATCCGACGGGTTGGGTATTTTTTTTCCCAAATACTGAGATATCTGGTAAAGAGCGAGGAGAGCATCTTGCCACATCTGGGTATATCGTTTCACGAGGTTCACATGGTGATAGCCTCGTTTATATGCTTCCTGTGTCATATATCTGTCCCGGACCATGTCCGCGATGGCCAGTTTGAATTGTTCGGGAAAATCGCTTTTCTTCTGTATCTTTTTTCGAAACACCAGGGGATGCCTCTGCAACTCTTCCTGAAAATCTCTCACTGACCATACTTGATCCTCAACACGGAAGAAAGAATGATCGAGGAGTTCCTCGATTCCTGCTCTCAAATCAAGTAATTAAGTATTTTCTTTGTCTCGATTGAAAGCATTTCTCAAAAAGAGATCCCTGTTTTCTTCCGGGGAACGCATATACAGCGGACTGATAAGCTTCACCATTTTATAGAATGTATTCTGGTCAAATTCTAATTTTTTACCTCCCATGATTTTGCCAACGTATTTATCGTAATTTTCCATAGCCCTCTTCTCTCTTAATTTCTCCTTCACATCATTCCATCTTTGTTGTTGTTCACTTTCCGTAATAGCCAGTTGATCGGTCCAACCCAAGACTTTCATCACAATATGATTATCTTCATCTATCCTCAAAGGTCCGATAACTTGGCCCTTAGTCAGACAATTGGAGAAGATCGCTTCATGGACCATCGGATGTTCCTTAGACTGCCATGAGACCTCTCTCACCGGAATATCCTTCGCTCCCCAAAGCTGCTGGTGTGTCGCTTCAAACAATTTTTCATTGTTATGGAGTTCTTCTTTGACGATTCCTGCTATACTGTCATCGGGTATTTGAATGTATTGAACGTTGTATGTCCGTCCGACGACATCATACACTTCCCGGATCTCGGATTCTTCTAATCGAACCTTCTGAAAACCCTCTTTGTGTAAGAGCCACTCTCTCATGGCCTGTTCCTGGCGCCCTTGGATGTAATTTTGGAACTGTCTATTCTTGACCAATTCATTGGTTTCACCGGCCTCCAGAGCTAACATCTTTTCAGCGACCAATGAATTTAGGATGATTTTTTTATGAATATTGTTATCGCCCTTGCAATATGACGGTCGAATAGTGTATTCTGCACGGCGGATAAATTCATTCAAAGAAATCGTCTTGTCCCCTACTCTGGCAAGAATAATTTCTTTTTGTTCCTCCTTGTCCAATCTGCTACATGAGAGCAATATCAGGGCGCATATAATCACTACAAACTTAAGGAACATTCCCTTCTTCATCATTTGCATAGACATCATCAGCTTAACCGCCTTAATTAAACGTTTCTGTAAATAATTACATTACCAAGATGGAACTCAGCTTTATCCGTTGGGTTTAAGACCTTGAACCGAACGGTGTGTTTACCCATTGGCAATTGATACTGCGAACTTTTCAGCCGGAGCATTTATTCCGAACTTCTCCATAGTCATCATGAAACTCATCTGGACGTACAGATCGTCTTCGTAGATGGAACCTTTGACACTGGCCGCATCCCACTTTATTTCATCTTCGTTAATAACACTGTTGTATCTGAACTCGGTGGGACCGCCGTAAGACACACCGATCATCTTACCTGCCCAGCCACCTTCAATCTTATCTCGCAAAACGTCAATAGAAATTGTTCTGACTTCCTGCACAGAACAAGAATAAGACAGCACTGTCAGTAAGAAAGTTATCCAAGCCAAATTTTGATTTCTCATTCTGTGAGCCTCCTATTTAGATTATGAATTACCTCTGATGTCAACATTCATAAATCTTCCTTAACCAAAGTAAACTAAACCCCATTCTCTTCCCCAGAGCCTGTGCGGTATGTTGGAAACCAACGGCTTGTAGTTGCTTCCACGTGCATTCGTAATAATGTACTTCAGTATTGACGAGATAAAACTCCTGTCCGGTTTTTGAGATAAGTGTCGTTAAGTTTTAATTCATAATCACATAAATTGATTTATTGTCTGGTTCAGTTCTTGCTTTTTAGTAACTCTTCAATTTCTTCACGCTGAGGTGCAGAGGGCTGCGCACCCATTTTGGTTACAGAAAGTGCTGCCGCCGCACTGGCAAAACGTACAGCTTCAAGCCACGGTTTATTTTCTGCCAAGGAAACAGCCAATGCGCCATTGAACACATCACCTGCCGCAG
>JBHIAC010000028.1:0-26416 GCA_046758365.1 bacterium | reverse complement strand
CGAGTGATGGGAGATTACGGGGACTCAATTACGTATAAAATCCTAAATGTTATGTGTAAAGGAGAAAATGGAGAGGAAACCGAAGGAATCAGACTGGAAAATCTTCCGAAATCGCGTTCCGGAATGGCGAGAGCGCTATTTGAGGAAGAAAAACAAGGAGATCATCGGCATTCTCACCGAAGTGAATAAGACACCGACAGAGCAGTTTTGGGAAGCGAAAGAGAGAATGGAAAAGGAAACCAAGGTTTTGGTCGATTGCCTCGACGGTCACTCCAGATCAAAAATGCATTGGTATCTTTTTCTGATGCATCGTCATGGACTCATCGAAGACTCCGATTTAAAAGAATTCAGTGGAGAGCTTCGGGAGGAGATTCTCGCGTCGTCCAAAGGATTCGGCCTATAACCAATCGTTGGTGCGAACGTGCTCCTTGTGGTTCTTCTAATACTATTATTTTAGCAAAGAAATGATGGATCCCGGTTATAATCCTGTTATTGGCTACACTTTATTAGATAAGAATTACCACGTCATTTGCCCACATGGTGAGTCTTTTGATCCTGTGTTTCATTCAAAAGAGCGTGCACTTGAGGCGGCCGAAGAGTACGGTAGAAGCAAAGATGTACTAAAAGTAGGTGAGCTCTACCTTGAGGGGACGTTTGGGGTGATTATGTTTGATGAAGGAGACTTGCAGTTTGATGGGCCAACCGCCAAGTTTTTCTTTGAGGCGTGTAAAAAACGTGGCCTGCTGCTAAATAGAAAGTATGCGAGGACAATAGACGCATCCGATTCAGTGACACATTACAGTTGCCGGAAACTTTTGGGAGATATTGATTATAATCGTGATATCGTACTCGGTCAAGGCAAAGAAGAGGATGAAGATACAACCGATGAGTTTTGGTCTAGCTTTGAAGGCGAGTGTCAGGGCTGTGACAGTTATCTTCCTCTAAATGACTTAGGGTTATGCGATGAATGCGCACAGAAGCTTGACCGGGACCTCATTCGTCAAAGAGATTGGGAATACTCATCTCTTGCTTTCGGCGTTCCCATCGAACAACGTGAAGCGCTTCGGCAGCGTGTAATTCGGCAGTTCGGTGATTCTTATGAACTAATTTCACCTCCGAAAGCCAAGAAAAAGAAACAGCCCACTCGTAGCAAGAAAAAGAGCAAAAGGAAGCAGCGGTAGGCAATGGAGCGCATAACAACAACTGGAGCCGACAAAGGACTCGTAGCTTTTGGCCGGTTTTGTGACCTCTCGAGAGCTTTTTTGTTACAGCAGGTTAGTGCCCTTGTCATCCTTTGCAGCTCAGTTTTGCGTTATACATGCCCAGAAATTTCCAATACAGGCACAGTATCGAAAAAGGCTTTCTTCAAATAGTTCGCTTAAAGATCTGAAATACGCGATCATGTTACTGGGCGGCTCTTTGAAAATTAAATTTATAACTGATTCAGAATTACCAAAAATATTGCAAGGGTTAAATAAGCCTAATTTGTGACTCCTTTTTATGAGCAAGCAATACTGGCTTAGCAAAATTGGTTAACTTGCTACTATACTACCACTGCCGAGCCATTTTTTTAACTGAATAAAACTTGTTGCATCTTTAGGGATTAATTAAATTAGGGAGGTTGTCATGAAAAAGTTGAACTTAAATTGCTTGAAGGGAGTGAGTCCTTTGTTAAACTTTAAAAATACTGTTATCTTTTTGTTTTTAAATGTCTTGTTTTACGCATGCATACAGGAGCTACATACACAAGAAGTGACGCAGAAATCTTCCCAAATCTCCTCAAAAAAAATGCGATTACTCATTCTCCCGACAAAACGTGATAGTTACTACGATGTAGAAGTTACTAATCTAATTACCGGTATCATCGCGGAACTCGGTAGATTTGAGTTGATCGACAGAAATAATCTGCAAAGAATTTTAGAAGAACAGGCTTTACAGCTATCTGGTGTGATTAATGACTCCATGATTGTGAGCGTTGGCAATATTGCCGCCGCCTAAGAAGCACTACTCATCAACGTGAAATCTAGGTTTTCTGTCGAAGTCAAACATATTGATATAGAAACCGGTCAACTAATACAATCCATAAATATCAATGCCTCTGGTCAGGATGCACAGAAAAAATTCAAGAAAAACGCAATCGAGGAGTTGAAAAAACTCTATCTTATGACCTCTGAAATTGTTGCAGTGGATAACCAGGAAGTAATTTTATATCTAGGAGAAGAGGTTGGAATCGACAAAGGAACTATTTTTGTCATTGAAAAACCTGAGCAGATTAGAAAATATCAAAGTAGAACCATCAAGATTCCTGGACGTAGGGTAGCGTTTGTTTCGGTTGAAGATGTTTCTTCAGAAGGGAATCGTTCTGTAATCTTTCGGCAATGGCGTTCCGTACAACCAGGTGACAAAGCCGTAGAATTTGTTAAATCAACTTACGGATTACAGATAAGTTTTGTCCCACCTCTGTACAATTCATTCTACAGTTTCGGTATCCAATACCGCGCCCGGGCGATCAAGAAGCGGAGTTGGGGTGGTGAAGTACGGTTTCTCCAGGTAAATGATTCATTCGATGATAATGATGCCGGGTTCGGCTTTGGTGCATTTGGAATGCAACGACTTCTTAACTTATCAAGACTGACTTTTTTGTTAAAAATAGGCGTTGATATGAATATCATTCTAAGAAAGGACGATGACGGTCATAGCGTGAGTGCTATACCATTTTTGGCATATTTAGGACTGAACACTGAGATTGTTTTATCGGAAAAAACAGATCTTGTTATTAGCGCGGGATATCGCTTCGGTGGAAAGTCGAGCACCTGGAATCGTACACAGACAGGAGAATCTTCTGTAGTCTGGAACAATGGTGCACCCGAAGTGACTTTGTCCGGTCCCTTCCTATCTGCTGGTTACAAGTTTATTTTCTTTTAATTTCCCTTAGTGTATAAAGTTTTTCAAACCATTACTGGGAAAAAGTTAAAAATTATGCTGGAGACAAGAAAATGAATAAACATTTAACTCAATCGTTATTTTTAGTGTCGATTTCTTTCTTGAGCTTATTATTATGCGATTCCATACCAAACTTGCATGCTCAAGAAACAATAGATAGAAAAAATAAAATTCCTTTCAAGAAAGAGAGATTGTTGATTCTTTCTTCAAAAGATGACCCCCTTAATATGGAAGTCACCAATATCATAGCGAGCGTCGCGGCACGCCTGGGACGTTATGAAGTAATTGATAGAAATGACCTGCAAAGCATTTTGAAAGAACAAGCTCTCCAACTGAGCGGCCTGATTAATGATTCTATGGTTGTGAATATTGGAAATATTGCTACGGCCAAAGAAGGTTTTCTGGTAATTGTTCGTGACTTCTACCATAAACAACATATATCTGGGATGTTTATGCCGCATCTTTTTGTGCAAGTCAAAAAGATAGATATTAAAACAGGTGAAACTTTGCAGGAAATCGATATTGATGTAAAGCCCACCAAGCCTGTAAACACGCTGATTGCTAAAACCAAAAGCGAATCCAGAGAAATTGCGATGAAAGCATTCAGGCAAAGAGCAACTGAAACATTAAAAAATCTTTATCTGATGACTTCAGAGGTATTCTCCGTAGATCACCGGGAAGTGCTACTGATATTAGGAGAGGATATCGGAATAAAGAAGGGCTCAATATTCGTAATTTTGGAGTCGGAACAGAAAGGAACATCCGAAGATAATAATTTCACATATTTGGGACGCAAGAGAGCTTTTGTATCGGTTGAAGATGTTTCCTCTGAAGTGAATCGCTTGTAATTTTGCGGCAATGGGGTTCCATACAAGCGGGTTATAAAGCTATGGAGCAGGTAAAATCAATTCACGGCTTTCAGTTAAATTTTGTGCCTTCATTGAATAACTCATATACCAGTGTCGGAGTTCAATATCGTGTACGGCCTATTCAAAAGCGCGACTGGGGTGGTGGATTACGATTTTTCCGTTACACTGATTCGCGCGATGACAAAAATTCTGGCGTTGGTTTAGACATGTTTGGTATACAACGCCTCTTAGGTATTTCAAGGATTTCTTTCCTGGTAAAAGTAGGATTTGATGTAGATTACGTATGGCGACACGACGATGAAGATCGTTTTGTTAATACGTTTTTTCTTTCAGCCTACCCAGGGCTTAGTGCCGAAATCGTTATTACGGAAAAGACCGATCTTGTGGTTAACTCTGGGTACCGCTTTGGCGGTAAAGCGAGCAGTTGGCAGCGGCCAGGTGATTGGAATGGCGGTGATACTACCTCAGCAGTTTGGACCGATGACAAACCTGAAGTAGATAAGTCGGGTTTTTTCTTAACGCTTGGATTGAAACTTATTATTTTTTAGGCTTCATGAAAAAGTGATTTTTCTCAGTTCCAAAATTTTCACTTAAATATGACCAATTACCTCAGAAATTCACTACAATATTCCTTTGAAGAAACAGTTTGTGCTTTCACCATACTTTAGTCTTTTTAGTCTGGATATTGCCACAAAGAAAGTTGTGTCTACCGGCGCAAAGCAAGAGCTTACAAACTTTTTATTAAGTATTGGTGGGGGGATACAAGTAAAAATGTATCCGGCAGAGAAAATATTCATTTCACCCTATGTCGGTATTAAGTATTCTCTAGCGGGTAACACCTTTGAGGATTTAGAGCTACTCTCCAAAATCATGGCTCATGATGCCGACATGGAGAACTTAGGTACTGATGCCGTCAAACGGTGGGTTGGGTGGGAAGCATTGAAAGAGTCGATACAGAAACAGTTCGATTCTTTCGAGGACTCTAAGATTTCACTCAAGGATCAAGTTATCAAGGTTCATAACTCAGGTAATGTTGCATGGTTTTCAGAGGTCACAGAGTGGAGTTTAGTGGCTCAGGGACAGCAAGTCCGTATTGAAGGCTTTAGATTTACTGGCGTTCTGGAGAAACGAAACAGCAACCGGGTAATCGTACAATTTCACGCTTCCGTTCCTGTGTCAGGACAGGCGATTCATTATTAATATCTTAAGTCAAATTACTAATTAATATGAGGTTGTCTAACATCGGTTTCATCGTGCCGAGATAAACTCGGGTCGTTGGGATATGAAGAAAAGTTCATTGAAATTCGATATTATTACCCAGTGGGTGATTCCAGCTTAAGTAAGCTATGGTGGGGTTGAGGCCCCGGTAAAAGCCAAAGCCCGATAAACAGTCGAGTCAGCACCTAAAGTGAACTAATAAATGGAAGAGTCCCATCTGACCAAAGACTAGCCATCAGGTCAGTAGTGAACCTCACGTGCAAGCCCGGGAGCAGCAGACAAGGCTGCATTCCAGCAGGTGAAAGTTCTGCTATGTCAATTGCCCGATTCAGACACAGAGCTGGAGAATTTTTACCATAAAAAATGGACCTAGTCCCACATGTAAACCATTAACGAGAGGGGTGTATATGAGTCAGCATTTAAGCTTCCTTGTTAATGGAAAGGCATTGGGAGGAGATGCTAAGGTCAGAACCGTAACTTGGGAAATCCGACCGTGCGGGATCGTAGAGAGATTTGCGGAAACGTGAATTATGGGAGTCGGACTGCGGTCTACTGGGAAACTGAGTAGATATACTACCGAACCCTAAGGTTGCGCGCGCCGCAAATCTATCCCGACTGCGGGGGGCGTCGGGTAACCGGCGTTCCTACCGCGACGGCCGTCACGATTAACAAAAGAAAGGAGAAAAATATGAAAATAAGAAAAAGAGTAAGTTGGTCTCTTACGGTAATTCTAGTAAGTCTAATACCGGTTGTCCAAGCTTCAGGGCAAACGGAGAACTGGACTACTAGATTCGTCTCGGCACCGGGGGACACGTTATTTGGTCCGGTATGGCAGGAACAATTGCAAGGAATCTTCGACTTTGACGGAGATGGATATGGGGAGTTCATTACCTTATTGGCTAACCCAGAAGGCGGAAATAATGCCAAGTTGGTTTGGGTTGAGGCTCAAGCAGACAACTTCTACACGGCACAGCTAACTTACTCCTGGACGGGTCTTTATTCCACTCAACGAAGCCTGGCGGTTGGCGACCTCGATGGGGATGGTATCGATGAAATTGTTGCTTGTGTAGAGACCATCGATGGCGTACATGGTATGGTTATCTTTGAGTTTGACCCTATTACAGGAACTTTCCCCAGTACCCCCACTGTCACCTGGGACCCCCGGGCCGCAGGATATATTGGCTGTAGTGCAATTAATAACCGTTGGGCGTGGGAAGTGACTCCGATCATAGATGACATCGATGGTGATGGCAAGAACGAACTCATCTCCCCAACAGTATGTGGAACGGCTATCTTTGAACTCACAACTCAGGACTATTCCAATCCTATATGGGAAGCCGAATACTATGACATCACGACATTTATCCAACCATGGTCTTTTGCGATTGGGGATCTTGACGGAGATGGTCGAAAGGAACTGTATGACGGCAGTGCCTGGCCGGATTTTAGTAAACCGACCGTATTCAATGTCCTGGAGGCAACCGGGGAAGATACTTATGAACTAATAGTTACTATTCCGGCTGATTTAATGCCGTCTGCCTGGGCCGGAACCAATGGCTATACTGTGGTTGCAGACCTTGACAGTGATGGCAATCAGGAATTCTACCAAACTGATATTTTTGGAAACTTCTGGGTTTTTGCACCTGGTGGAGACTTGAGCAGTGTGGATTCTTCCGATTTCTACCTATTGAATACATTCGAATCATACGGATGGGATATTGGTGATATGCTGCTCGGTGATCAGGATGGCGATGGTAAGCCGAATTTCTATATCGCCGGGCATCACAAAATCACCGACATAGCTTACAAATCCGGAGGAAGTGCCACTGACCCGCTTAGTTATACAGCCAATACTGTATTTGAGGATGATGTCCCGTATGCACCATTATATCCTTTTCGCCTTGCCGTAGGAAACGACCTGGATGGGGACGGGAAAAAGGAAGTAGTATTTATTTCGGTTAACCATGGCCCAGCACGCTCAACAGTATATGTGCTTGAATGGACTGAAGCCGTTGTAAGCAATATTGCTTTAAACCTTCACCAAATTAATGCTTATCCCGGCGATACAGTATTAGTTGATGTGTCCGTCCAATTCCCTGCGGATTTCACTTGCAATTCTGCTGATATCAATATTGGCGGCTATATGGGTTTGCTTGATTTCATTGAAGTGATAACGGATTCCAGTTTGATGGGCACAGCAGGATGGACAATCCAAATAAATGAAACTGACAGTTTACAAATCACTGCTTCGGCAGGAGCAGAAGATATCAGTGGTGAAGGGGTTTTGTTCCGGTTTAAGTTCACCGTGCCTGATACCGCTTCAGGATTCATTCCGATTACATTAGAGTCGGCCATTTTCAATACAGGTGACGTTCCGGTAGAGCTTACTTCAGGGGGAGTCGATGTGTTTACACTGGGCCCAGCGCTGGAACAGATTAAAAACAATCTTTTAAATAATCCTCCCAATACCGGAGATCCGACTGTGCGTGAACAAACGATCTTAGCCTTAGACAATATTCTCAAGGATGACTCATCTCGCTCATCACAGAGCGTCTATAATTTTTACAATCTTATGATGGAAAAAGTGAACACAGAGCTGAGGGATACGGTACCAGAAGGGGCAGCAATTTGGATGATGTATAACCACGGTTTTGTGATCAAAACTCCGCAACATGTATTTGCCTTCGATTTGGTGGATGGATATCATGGTTGGTTAACTCATCTTCCCTCTGAGTTGATTCAGCAGATAGAGGTTTTGTTCATCAGCCATGAGCATGGTGATCATTTTGATAACTCTGTGGCAAGTGCAGTAATGGCGAATGGCGGTTATGTGGTAGTCCCTTCTGAAAATTCGAATATGGGAAATGTTCCGATGGCAGAGGGTGACAGTTTAACGATTTCAGGATTGCACATTAAAGCACATTATGGGCTGCATAGTGTCCCCATAAGGATTTATGAAGTAACGACTCCCAGTGGCTTTAAGATTCTCCACACCGGCGATAATCAGACCTCAGCAACCCTACCGGAGGTTGATAGTGTAGATGTGCTGTTATTAAACGCCTGGGTAAATGACTCCGGAACGGGGACAGCGGTGGTAGGTATGCGAAACTGCATTAATAAACTCAATCCTACAGTGATGATTCCGGGGCACATCCATGAGTTGGGACACGATTATGTCCCCGGAAATCCAACCAGCCGTGTCCCTTACGAGTGGGCCTTTGAGGTAGACGATGAGCCTATCACTGCGGAAGTACGAGTGATGGCATGGGGAGAAAGATATTTTGTTGCAGAAGAGATTGTTGGGATATCGAAGCATGACGAAGACCTGTCGCTTCCAAAGTCCTTTGTGCTTCATCAAAATCATCCTAATCCGTTCAACCCCACAACAACAGTCCGCTACGACCTACCCAAAGCAGCGAGGGTGATTTTAAGGATTTACAATTTGGGCGGGCAGGAAGTTAAAACCCTTGTGGATGAAGTCCAATCGGCCGGGGAAAAATTGGTTACTTGGGATGCTCGAAATCGTTTAGATCAGATGGTAAGTTCAGGAGTTTACATCTATAGTCTACAAGTAGATAATGAAAGACAAACTCGGAAAATGTTGTTGGTAAGATAATTCTAATTTTTCATAGAAATTTTCTATATTTAAATATGTTACTTTGATTTTTTGCCTAACATTTCACTCCACTTGACGCTACCAAGTGAGGCATGAAATTCAAGTTTAGTGACTTCAGGTCGCTTGGTTTGTTAGTGAAAGTATGGTGGTTAACGAATGGCAGCGCAGGTGAGTTCCACCGTTAAACGGCTGGTTGCTTCCATTTGTGTTTGTGCCATTTCTCAAGTTCGTTTGAGATTCATTCAGAAGAACGAGACATCCTATCTTACCTTTCCCTGATGATCGTGGAGAAGCTGGGAATGGATTAAATTTAATAATTTGATTACTTGCTCAACCGTTTCAAAACAAACTTCCCTAAAATGTGGATGTCATCCCCTTTTTGGAGGTAATCAAAAAACTGTTTGCCCATTTCCCGCCAAAGGGGCTCGTTGATGTCATAAAAAATATTTTTTCCTTCGCGGTTGGCAGTTACAAGATCGGCGTTGCGAAGGAGAGAAAGGTGATGGCTCATTGTAGTTTGATTTATATTTAGGACCTCAGAAATTTCGGTCACTCGGCAGGGTCCTTCCTTGGCTAGTAGCAACATGATGCGAAGTTTGCTTTCTTCACTGATTAAGCGAAGAATTTTGGAGGCCCGTTTAATATATTCTTCAGGGAAAAATTCGCTGAAATCTGTTTTATATTTTTTGTTAATTATTGTCATACAATATCATTTAAATAAAGTCCAAACTGAGGTTTTCGGATGAAATGATGAATTGTTCTTTATTATTCTTTTGGAGGAATTACACAGATAAATCCTAACGGTCCATCACCAGTATTTTCAAATTGGTGCCTCTCGTTTTGGGAGATATAAATTGCATCTCCAAAGCCTATTTCATAGGTTTTTTCACCCAACAGAACTCTCCCTTGTCCTCGAAGAATCAGGACAGCGTGATCATGTTTATGAATATCCAAAGAAGTGTAACCGCCTGGCGCCATTTCAAAATATCGCATCTCAAATTTTTTTGCACCCTCCTTCGGGCCAACCATCACTTGCCTGGTAACATTTTTAGCCCGATCATTTGGATACTTTTTGGTGCTAACCCCCTCCCAAGTAAAGCTGCCTTTTTCCCCCCGAAATTTATGAATAACTCCCATTTTATTCTGAAACCACCAATATTTTCAAAAATTCACCAGCTTTGTTTGTAGCCTCGAAGGCTTCTTTGGCTTTTTCAATAGAAAATCGGTGGGTAACTAATTTTTCTGCTGTAATCACGCCCTGTTCAATTAAAGATAACGCTTGTCGGGTGTCATGGGGTCCACAGGAATAACTAAAAAACAAGTTAATCTCATTAAAATAAAGATGATACGGATTGATTTCTAACATTTCTTCAGTAGGTGAGGGTGTGAAAAACAAAACCGTCCCGCCTTTTCCCACACAGGATATTCCCATTTTCATAACCTCAGTAGTTCCTGGTCCAACAATGACTAAGTCAGCCATCTGTTCGTGTGTTAGTTCCTCAACTTTTTCTACCAAATTTTCTTCAGCTACATTGACCACGCTATCGGCACCGAATTCCAGTGCCTTTTTTAAACGGTAGGGAACCAGGTCAGCACCGATAATTTGGCGGACACCATTATGTCGGGCAAGTAGAATATGCATCTGCCCGGTAACTCCTAACCCAATCACCAAAACCCGGTCTTCGGATTTCAAGGTGGCCTTGTGCAAGGATTTGACCACACATGCCGTAGGTTCAATTAGAGCTCCGTCTTCAAATGAAAGAGAAGAAGGCAGCTTCAGAGTGTCGCCCCTCAGATTGACGCCAGGAACTCTAAAAAATTCCGCCATGCCTCCTGGATCAATTTTTGAGGCCTTCCAGGTAGGACAAAGGGAAAACTGTTCTTTTCGACAGTACTTGCAATCAAAGCAGGGCGCATGATGGTGCACAAACACCCGATCCCCTTCATCAAAATTCTGTACCTTACTCCCTACTTTTTCAATGATGCCAGAGGGTTCATGGCCTAAAAAAAATGGCGCTTTTTTCTTAACGTACCACGCCATGGTATCACTGCCGCAAATGCCACAAACTTTCATTCGAACTAAAGCCTCATCCTGAGCAATCTCAGGAATGGGGATGTCTTCAATCCGAATATCGTTTAAATTATAGAGTCTCGCGGTTTTCATAAATATCTCGATTAAAAAGGGTATAAGGTATAAGGTATAAGGGAATAGGGTATAAGTATTGGGTTTAAATTCTATACATTATATTGTTTTATACCCTTATATCCTTATACTTTAAATGGCAGTTTTACAATTTTACCAGCTATTTGTTTATTTTCAGAGTTAATAAGAACTTCTGTTCCCTCGCTGCTAAATTTCGTGCGTATATAACCCAGAGCAATATTTTTTTCTAAAGCAATTGAGTGGGTAACACTGGTCAAATATCCGACCTCTTGTCCATTGATTAGAATTACATCTTTTCCCCTTGTCTTGACATCACCCTCCAGAATGATTCCCCTCAAATATTTCTGAACTTTTTCATAAGTGTCCAGCCGAGCTACCACTTCTTGTCCTATGTAACACCCTTTGGTAAAGCTGACATAGGGCAATAACTGCGCTTCATGGGGATTGATTTCTTCGTTAAAATCTTTTTCATACAGAGGCCAGCCCGCCTCAATTCTTAAAATCTCATAAGCTTCTTCGCCCATAGGTCTTAAGTCAAATACGGAGCCAACGTTTAAAATTTGATCCCATAGCTCAGTTAAAACATTTGAACTTAGTATCAAATTAAATCCTGGGCATCCAAGTTCTTCGGTTCTGGATAGTTGCAGAGAATGTCCATTCCACTGGATTTCTTTGAAATGATGATTCGGAAGCTCACCAAACTCCTCATTGAACATCGAATTTAATAAAGAAAGAGACTTAGGTCCGAATAGTGTTAGCATCCTCACCGTGGATGTTAGATTTTCAACTTTAACATCCTCAATGAAAATATATTTATCTATCCAAGCAGCGATTTTCTCGCTGTTTTGAGGGCTGGAGATGAGTCGCATTTCATCTTCAAATTTGTACATGATGACTCGATCCACAATGCGTCCTTTTTCATTGGTAAAGATACTAATCTGTCCCTCACCTGACTTAAGGTTGCGAAGTTCATTTGTGGTAAGCCGATGGAGTAAATCTACATGATCATTTCCAAAAACATTTATTATTCCGTAATAAGATCGGTCCATCAGCGCAACGTTGTTTCTTGCTGTTGAATATTCCTCTGAAATTGCAGAGTAATATTT
Organism: bacterium; assembly: GCA_046758365.1. Taxonomy (GTDB): domain Bacteria; phylum Zhuqueibacterota; class Zhuqueibacteria; order Oceanimicrobiales; family Oceanimicrobiaceae; genus JBHIAC01. The sequence goes on along the minus strand of JBHIAC010000028.1, from coordinate 14,500 downwards.
TGGGAGATGCCAGTCATAATATTCCTCAAATACAGCTCCCATAGAGTTTTGTTTTTCATAAAGAATTGAATTTTTCATGTTTTAATAAAATAAGACAAAATTCACAGGATTTTCAGAATAGAAGATTAGGCACAATTGCAAATTTTACACCATCCCCCTTAATTAATAAGTCAAATGCTTTTGCCAGGTCTTTTAATGGAAAGGAATCAGTAATGAGTTTCCGTACATTGATTTGTCCTTGGGCCAAAAGTTGAAAAGCTTTTTCAACGTCTCTTGGCGTAAAATGAAAGGCACCTACAAGAGTTATTTCATCGTAATGGAGTCTAGACGTATCAAAAGTTACACGCGTTCCTGTCGGACACCCTCCGAATAGAACCACGGTGCCGCCCTTAGAAACCATGGAAACAGATTGTTCCCAGACCAAAGGTCGTCCCGTGCATTCAAAAACCCAATTAGCGCCAAAGCCTCTCGTTAACGCCATTAAAGCCTCGACGGAGTTTTCTTTTTTAACATCGACTACATAATTTGCTCCTAATTCCTTTGCCAGTTGTAATCGATTTTGATGCTTTCCAGCCACAATAATATTAAGGGCGCCTTTAACTTTTGCCAGAAGCACATGAAGTAATCCAATGGCTCCAGCACCAATTATTAAAACCGTATCATCCGGTTTAATGGGTAAAGGATCAATGCCATGCACCACACAGGCTAATGGTTCTAATATGGCCGCTTCTTCATAGGAAAGATTTTCCGGCTTGTTAAATATGTTGTTTCGCACAATGTGGCGGGGAATTTTGATATATTCAGAATATGCACCAAGAACCATATTATGCATGGTATCTGCGCATAAATTTTCTAACCCCCGTCTACAATAATAGCATGCTCCACATGGAGCTGTGTGGACTACCATCACCGGCTCACCTTCTTCATATCCATTAACCCTGAACCCTACGTCAATGATTTCACCTGAAAATTCATGTCCGAATAGCGTTGGCATAGGCATTTTAGGATGGCCGCGTCGATAAGCTTTCAAATCGGTGCCACAGGTCAAAGCTACTTTCACTTTTATCACCATTTCTCCATCGGTGGCTTTGGGAATTGGAATTTCCCGTAATTCAATACATCCTGGTTCTACCAGAAAACATGTTTTCATGACATATCCTTTCCAAATCCTCCTTTACACATTAATTACGTTGGTGTAAAAACAAGATGATTTCAACTTTAAAGCCCTTTTACTGGAAAATCATCATAAATCTTCTTGATATTATATGGATGAAAAGCCCGCTTAATATCTCTTTTGCTTATATTTACTGGAGTCCGCACTTTAATCATACCCGTAAGTTTTGAGCGTCTAAGGATTATAATACCAGGATTATTTTTAGAAAGAGCTTTTTCTAATTGCTCGATGTTAACCTCTTGTTTAAACTCAATAAATCGATCCATAAATTAAAATAACTTAATTTGGAAATTTCATAATTTTTTGTAAATTATACTGAGTGAGATTGACTTCGCAATTAAACCGGTAGGAGTATAGCGACGGTAAAGGCAAAGCCAAATTGGCTAAGCCTTCGGGTCAATCATCTTGATATTAGCCGCAATGGCGACTCCTACCGGGATTTATTTTACTTTAAAAACCAGCCTGTATATTTTTAAATTGCTGTTTCATCTTATATTTTGATTTTCATTAAATCTTGGCCGATGATAGTATTCGGAAAAAGCTTTTTAGCTTGAACTAAAAGATAATACTCATCGGCTTCTTTATAACGTGCACTTAAGTGGGTGAGAACAAGTTTCTTCGCTCCAGCTTCTTGAGCTATAGCCGCTGCTTGAACAACGGTAGAATGACCGGTGGTGTTTGCCCATTCCGTTTGTGTTTCATCAAAGGTTCCATCATGAATAAGAAGATCTACCTCTTTAGACAGCTCGATAGAGTTTCTACATGGTTTTGTATCAAGACAAATAGCAACCTTTTTTCCAGGGCGTGGAGAACCAATCACTTGAGAGGGTATAACATCTTTTCCATTTGGTAAAACAACAGATTCTCCTTTTTGAAGACGGCCTCTTAAAGGACCATCAGCTATACCTAATTTTTTGGCTTCCTGCACGTTAAATTTCCCAGGTTTAGGTCTCTCTTCTACTTTGAAACCCAAAACAAAAATCCCATGAATTAAAGGTTTGGCTTTTACAAAGTATTCTCCTAAATCCCAAACCGTTTCTTGAGAATTTTGCTTGACTTCATAAATATTAATCCCATAATCAAGCTTAAAATTAGAAAGCCTTTGCATGAATTCTAAATATTTTCGAAGCCCTTCTGGGCCATACAGATTTAAAGGCTTTGCGCGTCCTCCAAGTTGGAGCGAGGTGAGCAATCCAACCAAACCATAAAAATGGTCGCCGTGGAAATGGGAGATGAAAATTTTTGAAAGCTTTCCTGGTTTAAGACCGGCTTTTTGAAACTGCATTTGAGTTCCCTCACCACAGTCAAAGAGTAGAATTTCTCCCTCTCGCATCAATGCAGTAGATATGGGCTTTCGATGCCGGGTTGGCAGCGATGCGCTAGTGCCTAAAAGAACGATATCCATTTATAAAAGTTCACTGTATTGAATAGAATTCGATTATCGAAAGCAAATTGACACTTTGTGGTGATAGATGAAGATGGAAAATGTAAAAGGTAAAGAAACAACCAAATTCCAACTAGCCTGTTGCATTTATCATTTTACATTTACCAGCATCCATTAGGCATCAACCATCGAAGTTGGTATTTCACCTTTAATCGCCAAGGCCACACCTGTTAAAATTAAAATAGCTCCAAAAATTTGAAGAGCAGTTATTTTTTCTCCTAATAGTAAAAAGGCTAATAGGCTTGCGCCGATGGGTTCGCCCAGGGTTACTACTGAAACCAAGGCTGCAGAAACGTATTTCAAAGCCCAATTAAAACTAGTATGTCCAATAACCTGAGGGACAAAGGCAATTAAAAAAAATAATAAATAGATTTTTGGCGCATATCCTAAAAATGAGAAATCAAGAAATGCAGTAATTAAAATTAAAAGTAAAGCTGTGGCTGAATAGACAACTGACACATACGCTACTGTATCAATTCGAGCCCGAAGCTTACGACCAATCAAAAAATATCCCGCGCTACCAATAGCTCCTATGAATGCCAATAGGTCTCCCCATATTCGATTTTGCCCAAAGCCAAAATCTTCAGCGCTCAAGATTATCGCCCCCATAACGGTTATGCCAATTCCAATGGCGAGTCGTTTCGTAATTTTTTCTTTTAAAAAAATTATTGTACCTATGGCAACAAATATTGGTGCGGTTGAAACTAAAACAACTGAACTTGCAACCGATGTGTATTTCAGAGATGTGATCCAGGTAGCAAAATGAAGGCATAAAAACATTCCTGACAAAAATGCTAAAGAAAAATCATGAAATGTAAAAAACACTAATGGATTTATTCTTTTCAATCCTGCACTTGATATGAAAAACAAGGAAGCAAAGCTTAGTCGGTAAGACGCGATCACCATAGAAGGAGCATCACAAAGTTTGATTAGGATGGAGGCAAAGGAAATAGCTATTATACCGAGAAAAAGAATTGCATAAAGAGTCATTTTTACATTCAAAGCTTCCTAGATTAAATTATTAGCATATCTAACCTTCACTCAGCTTAAAGTTTAATATAAAAATAAAAACCGCCAAAATCAAAAAGATTTTGACGGCATTTTATTTCTGTTGAGATTAAAAGAAAAATTTCAAAACATTGAAAGCTGTAACTGCCAAAATCCCCGCAGCTGGCAAGGTAACGATCCAGGCTAAAACCATCTCTCTCACTGTTTTCCAATACACACCCTTTACGCCTTTTCTAAAACCAATTCCAATAATAGCTCCACTGCTTACATGGGTAGTTGAAACTGGAAGACCTAAACGAGCGGCAATTGTAACCAAAAGAGCTGTAATAAAGTTTGCTGAAAACCCTTCCAGATGGTTCATTTTTGTGACTCGTTCTGCCAGCACTTCGGTGACTTTTAAACCTGATAAATAGCTTCCTAATCCCATCCCGACAGATACAAAGATGAAATTTAAAAAGTTGAAATTTTCCATAGAATTTCCACTGGCTATCATAAGAGAAATTCCCAGAGCAACAATTTTTGGTGCGTCATTAAGTCCCCGGGCAATGCTGGCCGCTCCGCTGGAAAGCCAGTGTAAGGTATCTACGTTCAATCTAAACGCATAAGTGGATTCTTCATTACATTGCCTGTCCGAACTTACCACGGCATTAACAACCTCCACTCCTTCTTGTGATTCTAAGACGAATCCGTTGTTTAGTATTTTAACAGGAACCACTTGTTTGATGTCAATGCAGAGGCAGGCGCCACCCCACTTAGCAAAACCTAATTTGCAAAGAGGAATAAATAAAAATACCAAAGCTGAAGCTAAAACAGGACTAAGGGCTAAAGGCAGAAATATCTTTTCTCCCAGAGAGGTCCAGAGGATTTTATCGACTCCGTATACAAAAATACCAGTAGAACAAAGGGCGCCGGTGATGGCATGGGTAGTGGAAACTGGCGCTCCAAATTTGGAAGCAAGTAGGACCCATGCCATTGAACCAAGAAGCACAGCGATTGGAAAATCAGTAGTAATTTCTACTGAATTAGCAATCCAACCGTTTGTAAATGTAAGAACCAATTTCAATGCAAATATACTTGCCATAAAGGAGCCAGCCACAGTCCAAATGGTACCCCAAAGTAAGGCTTTTCGATAATCCGTTACGCCACTCCCGACCAAAGTCGCCACACTTTTGGATACATCGTTGGCGCTATTGGCATAAGCTAAAATAAAAGAAAAAATAAAAGCAGGGATAAGTAAATCCAAAATTGGTCCTCTTCCTTTGGGGGTTAATAGCTAAGATTCAATTTATTGGAAAATTCTATAATGATTTGTTGTTATAACATAAAGAAGCTATACTTAATTCCAAAATTTATAAATTAAATTGGGGCCCTATTTAAACTTTGTAGTAGACCTAATTGACAAACCAACTACTACATAAAAGAAAATGGGGGACCTTCAGTAAATAATAAAAAAGCCACCTGCTTCCAAAGCTGGCTGGAAACAAAGGTGGCTTTACTTGATTATAATTATTTTTATATTACGGTGCGGATAGACCAAAGGCTTCGTAATTGTATTTTGTGTATTCACTCCATTTATCAGGTACTTCATCCTCAGGAAAGATGGCTTCTACAGGACATTCAGGTTCACAGGCGCCACAGTCGATACACTCTTCTGGATGAATATAGAGCATCATTTTGTACGCCTCATCCCCTTCTGAAAGCTGAGTGTCTTCCACTTCATAGATGCAGTCCACTGGACAAACATCCACACAAGCCTTATCCACGACATCAACACAAGGTTCCGCAATAATATAGGTCATTTTCTAACCTCCTCTCGAAATATGAATTAAGTAATTTAAGAAAATTTATCCTTTTGGAGAAACTGGATTTCAGGATATTAAATCCTGTCAAATGAAAGCTAACATGATTTTTTCCTGATTTACATAATTGGCGAATCATTTAATTTTGTGCAGCCCTTAAATCTTTACCATTTTAAAACATGTGCTCACGACTTCCTCGACGACCTCCTCAAAGTTAACATCAATGCGACCGTTTTTAAGATAAAAAATAGTTTGCATGATAGTACCCATCACCATGGCCCCAGCCAAGTTTGTATTCATTTTTCTGAAATAACCCTGTTTTTCTCCCAGTCTAAGAATCTTGGTCAGCATCTGTTTAGGCTTCATTTTTTCTCGTGAAAGTTTTTTTAGTTCGGTCTGGTGCGCCGCAATAACGAAACCATAACTTCTCGGTTCTCGTCGAGCAAATTCAAAAAATCCTTCAACAAAAGCCCTCAACATCCCTTCTGGAGTTTTCGTGTTTTTCAGATAACCTTTTAAAAATTTCCAGAAGAATTCTAAATTTTGATCGAAGATGATTTCTGCCAACTCCTCTTTACTATCAAAATGGCGATAGATAGTCCCTTCGGAAATTCCAGCTCGGAGCGCAATGTCACGGGTGGTAGTGGCTTTAATACCCTTTCGCATAAAAAGGGACAACGCCGCATCAATAACTTCAGATTTTTTTGTAAGGGGTCGTGACATTTAATGCCTGCGATAATTTAAGTAAGTATTTACTTACATTGAATTATAGAAAATAATTTCTTAGAAATCAAGTAAAATTTTTTATAATTTAAGAATATGTTCCTTCACTCTTTATTGAAAAGAACAATTTCAGGCTACATTTTTGATTAGAGTACAGCTTTACTCACTTTTTTTAACCTGTAAGGGCGCAAATTCTGGAAATATGACGATCTGTGCTTCCTTGACCTGGTGGCGAAAGCTTGCAACCTGCTCTTCGAAGAGCTGATTGTAGTCTGTCAGAATTTTCTCTAGCAGGTGCTCGGCCTGATGCAAATAAGTTAGCTGCGCCGGGGTTGGGACATCCCAAGAAGAATTAAGTGACCTCTGGACATAGCGAATTTTCGACCAAGCATCGGTTTCGGCCACAATGCCTTTGGTTTTAGGCGGAATCCATAGTCGCTTTTCCATTTGGTTTAGTGCTTTCTTAAGGGAATTGGCTGATTCAATCAATTGCTGGTATGGGTTATCGTTGCCCTGAGAATATTCGCCGTTTGCGTTTTTGTCTTTGCCTTGCTTCGCTTTTTTAACCACGACGTCAATATCTGACCTAATATTCTGAATTCGCTTAATCGCTTCAGTCGCAAGCTCTTGTAGCGCACCTGCCTGTAGAATAGCAGCCCATTTTGCTTTCCGATCCCTTGCAGAGATATGATAACGTGGATCTGGAAGCACTCTAACCGTACCTTGGGCCTCGTGGTCTTGGTACTTGACTTTAACGCCATAGGTGCCTGGCAGTACCATAGGACCCCTTGGTTCAAAAAAGCGAATTTCGCGTTCCCTGGGAGGCTCTTTGAACGAATCCCGACGGAGATCCCAGATCGCGCGATTCACACCGAGCTTTGCCGGCCCTTTGAAAGTACGTATAACCTTACCTTGTTCATCAGTGATTTTGATTTCAACTTGCGGCCCCTTTTCTTTTTCCTCTTTTTCACCTTCCATCGCCTGTTCTGCTTCTTGTGAAGCAGCTTCAGCCATCGGCTTCTCCTTTTTCGTGCTCTCTCGTTCCTTTTCTTTCCGCTCGTGCTCTTTCTCCTGGTTTGGATGTGGCAAACCCTCGATATTGAGTGAATAGGTGATCAAGGCACCGTAGGGTCGGTTTTTTCCCCGAAATTCGCCATGACCCGGGAAGCGGGAGGCCCCGGTTTGCTTAATCATATACTGTTGAGCGTCAGGAATCTCAAATAGGTGAATCGGTTTAGCCATGGTAGTTGGCGAGATGGCACGTAACGGCCGGATATCATCCAGAATATAAGCCGCCCGTCCATGGGTACCGATAACGAGGTCGTGTTCCCGCGGATGCAAAACTAAATCCATCGTTGAAACCGTGGGATAGCCGTGCGTCCACTTCATCCAATGCTTACCTCCATCCAGGGTGATGTAGAGACCAAATTCAGTACCTAAAAAGAGAAGGTCTTTCTTGACCGGATCCTGCTCGATGACCAAAGCATATCCATGGATATCATCGGTTACCAGGCTTTTCCAGTTCTTTCCATAATTAGCGGTTCGATAGACATAGGGGTTCCAGTTCGAGCGCCGATGGTCGTCAAATACAACGAATGCCGTGCCAGCTTCAAATTTCGAGGGTTCGATATGTGGAATCCAGGTATTCTTGGGAACGCCTTTGACATTTTTTTCCAAGCTCTTCCAGGTTTGACCGCCGTCCTGGGTTACGTGAATCCTGCCATCGTCCGTGCCTACCCAGATAACACCTGGTTGAAGAGAACTCGGTGCAATAGAGATGATGGTCGTAAAATTCTCTGCTCCTGTTACGTCTGGAGTAAGCCCGCCGCTTTCTGCCTGTTTCTGCCATTTTGGATTGTTAGTGGTTAGATCGGGACTGATGATAATCCACGTTTCCCCACGATCAGTAGATTTGTGTACAAATTGACTGCCATAATAAATGGTTTTGTTGTCGAATGGGTCAATGGCTAAAGCTGCGTTCCAATTGAATCGCAGCTCCACGCTTTCCGGGGCTGGAGGCCGAATATCTTTCCGTTCACCAGTTCTTAAGTTCCAACGTATGAGATAGCCCTCTTGGCTCATGGCGTAGCCAATCATTGAGTCGTTTGGATCAGGTAGCGTGTCGAAGCCGTCGCCAAATCCGACTTCCTCCCAATGATGGTTACGAATACCACCGTTTTCCCACACGCTGCTTGGGCCTCGCCACGATCCATTATCCTGCATGCCGCCATAGATATTGTAAGGCGTCTCCATATCGACACGAATGTGATAGTACTGGGCGAGGGGAAGATTGGCCACAAAACGCCAGGTTTCTCCACGGTCATGGCTCATCGCCATGCCTCCGTCATTCCCAACGATGAGATGAGTCGCATCTCTTGGATTAATCCAGATAGCATGGTAATCTGGATGGACATCCCGAAAAGGAACCAGTACTTTAAAACTTTTGCCCCCATCCTTGGAGACTGAGACAAAGGAGGCAAGGTTGTAAATTCGATTGGGTAGCTCAGGATCAACGCTGATATCAGCAAAATAGAAAGGGCGTCTCGCCACCCTTGGGTCCTGGTTGACAATATTCCATGATTTACCTCCGTCTTCTGAGCGGATTAGCCCACTTTTTTCTGCTTCCACCAAAGCATAAACGATCTCTGGATTTGAGTGAGAAAAGGCTAAGCCAATGCGCCCTAATTCGCCTTTTGGTAGACCATCTTCTTCGGTCAACTTTCTCCAGGTATTTCCACCATCAACGGTTATATGTAGGCCAGAGCCCGGACCGCCAGAGCGAAAGAACCACGGCCAACGACGATGATCCCACATAGCGGCTAATAACTTGTTCGGATTAGTCGGATCCATAACCAGATCTGCGGCCCCTGTATTCTGGTTTATGTAGAGAATCTTTTTCCAGGTCTTACCCCCGTCTTCGGTTTTGAAAACACCACGTTCGGGATTTTCTCCCCAGGTCTTTCCTAGTGCAGCAACGTAAACAATATCTGAATTTGTGGGATGTGGAACAATGCGATGAATACGCTCCGTTTCATCAAGCCCAAGATGTGTCCAAGTTTTTCCAGCATCGAATGACTTGTAAATGCCATTACCCACAGAGGCGCTGTTGCGTGGGTTGCCTTCGCCGGTGCCCACCCAGATGATGTCAGGGCTTGCTTGGAAAATAGCTACTGCCCCAATGGCTGCAACAGGCTGATCATCGAAAATTGGCGTCCAGGAAATTCCCCCGTTTTCTGATTTCCAAACACCCCCCGTAGCAGCGCCTACATAAATGATATCGGTATTTGCTTGAACAACATCAATAGCCGCAATCCGACCACTCATGCCCGCAGGCCCAATGGAGCGTGCTTTCATGCCAGCAAGTAGCTCTGGATCGATTTGGGCGTATAGGGATGAAATTAGAATAGACCCCAAAAGCGATATGAATGTTAGTCGTTGAATCATAACTTCCTCCTAGGTTATTATATGAAATAATTAGTTCACAAGATAATAAATTAACATTACTTTGGATTAAATAGAGGGGGAAATTCTTACTTGATTGTAAAAAACTAATATATTTTATATTATATGTCAACAAGAAAATACAAAAATTTTTAATTTTAACCTCCTCTACAAAATTTTACAATCTTTTTTTGGACTTTGAGAAAGTGGAAGTAAAACCAGACGATTTTATCTAGGCTGATCCGCCATACGACGTGGAGTTCCTCCCATACAGTGCGGGTGGCTTCAGTTAGGATGGCCAAGTTAAGCTGGCCAAGTGGCTCACCCGCTACCCTGGGCCGGTTGTTGCGTCAAATCAAGTTACGGATAGGGTAACACGATTATATCGTGAACTTGGTTTTAGCATCGAAATATTAGAGGGTCCGCGGCGTATCTCCTGCACTGGTGATAGGACACCCGCCCAAGAAATACTCGCCACGAGAGGCTTGTGATGGCGCTCAGCCACACTGGAAGAATACTCGAAAATTTAATCAAGCCTGTCCTACGCGACAGCAATTACACGATATATCCTCAAAAATACATTGGTCACAAAATTGGAGGCGGCCGACATAGGGTAGATATTGTGGTTGAAACTCCCTTCGGCCATACCTGTCTAGTTTCTTTAAAGTGGCAGCAGATCTACCAGGGCATGGAACAGGCCAGGGAGATTGTGAGTTTGCTTTATAGAGAATATATAATAATTGGATTCAACCAAAGTTATCAATTGTATTGCATTGACAAAATAAAATTCTTTTTGATTATTTGTGCCCTTGCAGAGGATAATAAAAATTTGCTTTTTTCTCGTTTTCCCTTGCTTTTGGTAAGGCTGTTTTTTATTTTTAAAAAAATATTAAATAAATTTCAAAAGAATTTTCTAAGTTACTTAAATGGCTAATAATTTTTATGTAACAAATTCTAGTGTTGTTTTTGTTTATAATAGAGCTTTTGATATTAGAAAAAGAATTTTTGAGTTTGAAAAATCCTTAGATATATTTTTTAAAGTTCCATTTAATATGTACCCTGTGCCAGAGGAAGCTGATGGTAATATACCAAGGTTTGAAGCTGAATCAATTAGTGGTCATAGTAGGTTACAAGTTTCTCAATTTAGACTAACTTTTGCAACTAATTATAGTAAAAATTTTAGTACTAAATTGGAAAGCATTAGAGAATATATCTCTAAAAGAGTGTTAAAACTTAAGAATTTAGTTTCTTCTGAAAACATTCAATTTGTTGCATATATATTACAATTGAAATTCATAATGGAAAAAGATGAAATTAATGATTATTTGAAAAACAATACGGGCATTAAAGCCTTAAGTGATAAAACGGTAGATTTCTCTCTATTATATTCATTCCCTTTAAAATCTAAATATTATTTGAATGTGAAATCTTCAAAATATATAGAAGAAATGCTTTCAATAGACCCTGAAAAGAGAATTGCAACAAAAACAGGTGAGAAACAGTGTGGCATAGGCGTAACTTTAGATATGAACACAAAATATTATAATCAACAAGGTAAAGATTTTAAGTTCGGGCTTATTGATGAAATAGAAAAAGATATTTTTCAGATTATACAAATTAATAAGTTACAGAACTATTTAACTGGAGAGTTGGTATAGACATGAATGAAGTTATACCTAAAAGTAGTAATACAAACACACCTTTTCCTTTAATTTGGAGCTTAACTCCTGAAGAAGGAGAAGACATTGGATTAATCAGTCCAAATGAATTAGCTACAATAGAATATAAATTTGATAAGCAAAAAGAATTTAACAGCGATATTGACCAGTATGTGGAAGAAAATTATTCTTTTGCCAATGAACTAGATTTTGAAGTCGATGCTAATGAAACAGACTTACACTTCCTCTCAATGTCTCACGATATTTTAGAACAACAAATTGATTTAGATCCTGATTTTCTTGATGCCTTAAATGAACTGGCAATTATTGAAGGGAAAGATTCTCCATCAAAACAAAGATTTTAATGAATGGGAGAACTTAGTAGACATCTTGAGTTTATAAGGACTTACCTGCCTAAATATTTATCTCCAGAGCAACAAGAAAATTTATTTAGCTGCATTAAAGAAGATTTTCCTTACTCGACTAATCCTAGTAAAATTTATTTTAAATTAGATAATATTAGTGTGTTTTATCAAGGTGACGTAATCATTGATATTCCTTTTGCTCAATGGGATTCTAAAAGTTCTAGTTTTGTTACTAAGTATTATACGGCTGCAATCATCTCTAATACCTGCGACATAAAGCCCGAAAATGAAAGAATTCAAGATCCAAATGTTACACTTGCGGCAGTATTCAGCTTAGCCAAATATGTGGAACTTCTGAAGAAAAGAAATATCTCCATGGGGAGAATAAATTCTTTTTTAGATAGTCTTAAAAAAAATAGAATCTCAAATCTTTTTTATTTAGCTGAGGTAAGACAGAACTCACAAATTATCTTAGAAGAATCTTTAATTCGGTTCGATTTTACAGCTTCCATTCCTATATCGTTACTTAACAGTGAAGCGTATAACAGAGATTATTTTCCTAATGGAGATAGAAAGGTTACTTTTAGTGACTATGGCTTTTATTTGTTTCTGTTCAAATTATCGGTACACTATTGTAGGTTTAGAGAAGGAGTTTTTAGAAGTTCTTAAATTTTCTTCTAATAAAATCCTACCAGTATTCGAAATTTTCAATTAATTTACTGCTGCTTATTGTCAAATCAATTCCTCCGCTTCCAATAAAATATAAACATGAAATTTCTTAAACTTGGCATTGTTCTTTGTCCAATTCAATTCTTCGTCGCCTCCTCCATAATTTCCGTCAGCCGACGAACGAACTCGGTTAGTGAATTCAGGTTTCCTTCGATGAGTAAGGCACCTTCGTACAGTTGCAAAATGCATTTTCTAAGCAACGGATTGGTGCTGTCTCCGAGATTAATTCTGGCTAAATTTTTTATGAGTGGGTGCGAGGTGTTGATCTCTAGCTCCTTTTGGATCCGGAATAGTTTTTATTTAGCATCTTCATAATCTTTTCCATTTGCGTGTCCATGCCTTCTTTGCCAATCACCAGGGTAGCTGCCGAATCAACCAACCGTTTGGATTTAATAACATCTTTCACTTTGTCGCCAAGGGTTTGCTTGAATACTTCAATCAAAGACTTGCTCAAGTTTTCGCTCAGGGCTTCCTTTTTGCTTGTTTCTTCTCCCTTGAGGTCTAAATCTACCTTATCGATAGACATTTTTATCAACATTAGTAATATTTTTAGCAACTTTAAGATGATAAGTGCTGTCTAATATTTATAAAAAGGCTACCATGCATTGGCTTTGACGTTCATCTGATTTACGGCGCTAATTGAAACATTTTTTCTAATCGAGACGTATTTTATAATAACTCTTACCAAATTAATTTATTAATCCAATTTTCCAATTTTTGAGGCATCTTTCATGAAAAAGAAGAAATTTTTATTTGTATCGCTGGGCGTATTGTCTGTTGTGGTAGTCGTTGTCGTTTGGTTGAGCAAATCAAATAATAACAAAAAAGAAGCTCTACCAAAAGTTAAAGTCGTGAAAGACAATATTGTGGATAAAGCCTTGGCCGTTGGCACTATTGAGCCGGAGAATGAAATATCCATTAAATCGAAAATATCGGGCGTGGTCAATCACATATTTGCTGAACCCGGGACCTATGTCAAAGCAGGAGAAGCGCTTCTGGAAGTCAGACCTGACCCAACACCGCTGGAATTAGCCGAAGCCAAGCGTAATGTCGAACTGGCTCAGGTGGAATTGGACAACATGGTCAAAGAAAAAGTGCGACAAGAATCCCTGTTAAAAAGTGCATTGATCTCAGATAAAGAATTTGATGACTTCCTGCTGAAATTTCAAGAGTCCGAGCTAAAGCTTATAATTGCCAAAGAAAAGTTGGCCCTGATCGAGAGCGGTAAAGTAAATATTGGCGGCAAAAAAATTGAGACCATTATTAAATCTCCGATTGAAGGGTACGTCCTCAGTAAGAGCGTTGAAGTCGGAGACCCTGTGACCCCACTGACCTCTTTTCAGGAAGGAACTGTTTTGATGAAAATAGCTAATATGGAGAATCTACTTTTCAAAGGCTCCGTAGATGAAATTGATGTGGGCAAACTGCGAGAAGGTTTGGATGCTGAGATAAAAATCGGTGCCTTGCCCGATGCAAAGATAAAAGGAACGCTGCAAAAGATTTCATTAAAAGCAGAAAAGAATGAAAATACAACCGTATTTCCGATTGAAATTCTTATTTCGCAAACTAACGGCACCACGCTCCGTGCTGGATATTCGGCCAATGCGAATATCGTCATCCAGAAGAAAGACAGCGTATTGGTAATTCCAGAACGGGTAGTAACTTTTAGAAATGACTCAGCCTTTGTGAAATTGGCTTTACCCGAAGGCAAAAGCGAAGAACGCCACATTGAAACAGGCTTAAGCGATGCCATTAACATTGAAGTTCTCTCTGGATTACAAGAAGGGGATGAGTTATTTGAGAAGCCAGTTAAGAAGATACAATAAGTTAGTAATACCTAACGCAGCGTAGCCGCAAATTTCAGAATTGTAGGGATTTGCTTATTCGTACGTTTAGATAAAAAATAATGAAGTCATTAAGTCATAACGCTTCGCTGTCATTTATAGTCATTAGTTAGGTTTGAAGTCAGGGTTCAATGACGCCGAAGGCAAATGACACAATGACTGAATGACTATTTTGATGATTTGGTTCTGGGATATTATTAATCATTTTTTCTTGCCTAAAAAAACAAAGATTTGTTTGATAATACTATAACCATAGAAAATCCTAGCGCGGCCTTCGGCCGCAACCAAATAATTAACCACGGATTGACACGGATT
>JBHIAC010000027.1:0-26771 GCA_046758365.1 bacterium | reverse complement strand
GGATTCTTTATGAATCCTGAAAAGAGTTACAAATCCTAATGAAACCCAACGGATAAGAGCCCATCTCTGATTGTACGAGTTGGTTACTTGTACCGTGCAATTAGATGCCTTTGGAGGATGTGGTATTTGAAAATAATTTTTAAAATATCCGTTGTTCGCATTAAAGATAAGGGCATACCCGTTGAGGGGGGAATTGTGCCGGCCGCATCCGATAATGTGCCGGACAATGGCAGTGCGAATCATGGTCCGAAATTTTGGAGAACACGTTTGGGAACGATCCTAAAATTCTTCTCTGAGTTTTATGAGAGTGGATAGTCGGGGTCTTTTTTATAAAACTTGACATTTTTCTAACATTTATCTATAATTGAGTAATATATAATCATTTACAAAAAAGAGGTGAGGTTATGAATGTAATTGTTAGTTTCCGTGAGATTGATAAAGCTATTAACAAGAATTATGAATCTGTGTCCAAACGTATGGATGAAGACCTCAAAAAAATCGAGAAAGATCGTTCAAAAGCTTTTCGTATGCAAGCAGCATTTGGGGCGGCCTTACGTGATATTGCGGAAGCAGCAGCCGAGGTAGATCCAGAACTCATGTATACACCAGAACATAGAATGGCATCGCTTATTCAGACCTATTTGGGAGAACAGGCTGCTAAGTATGGTAAATGTGAATCCGTTCCGCAGGGTGGATACGAAATTAAATTTGCCCATGATGATATTTTGGGGTGGCTTTTTGGTCTTTTTGATTGGATTCAGGGGCTTTGGCCACATAAGATGATTCATCCAAAAAACGCTATTCCTAATACATTTCCAAACTCAGCCCGATTCGCTGTTTTTGGTGATTGGGGCACGGGTCTTTATGGAGCTCCGGTCATTGGTAAAACCCTTGAAAATGATCCAAATCCTTTCACGATGCTCCTGCATTTAGGGGATGTATATTATTCTGGGACTGAAACCGAAATCAATTTTAGGTTTCTAAAATACTGGCCTCAACGAAAGGACGCTATTAGCCGAGCCTTGAATTCAAATCACGAGATGTACTCAGGCGGTCACGGTTATTTTAAAAAGACCTTACCAACATTTGGGCAGAGTTCTAGTTATTTTGCTTTTCAAAATGATTACTGGACAATTATTGGACTTGACACAGGTTATGAGGATCACGATTTAGATAATGAACAGGTAAAATGGTTAAATGAAGTGATTGGACAAGCGCAAGACCGAAAAGTGATTCTTTCTTCTCATCACCAGCCTTATTCGCATATATCGGGTCAAGGACCAAAGCTTATTGAAAAATTGGGTAATCTACTTAATGCTAAGAAAATCTTTGCCTGGTATTGGGGCCATGAGCATCGATGTGTACTCTACGATCAGCATCCTATTTATGGATTTTATGGTCGTTGCATTGGACACAGTGGCATGCCTTATGCTCGTAAGAAAGTTAGCCATATACCAATTGCGGAGAAAGATAAGGACATCGAATGGCGTAGAATGGAGGCTAAAAATATGGTTCCAGGCGCTTTGTTTCTTGATGGACCCAACAGGTACATTAAGAAAAAAGAAAAAAAATATGGGCCAAATGGCTACATAACCCTTGAATTTGAAGATGAACATCTTAATGAGGTATTGCATGAGCCTGATGGTACAAAAATCTATGAAAAGCAAATAGCATAAATTGGCAATGATTTATGGAGGAGCGATTTCGAAAATTATTAAAACGGGCTGACAGAGCATTCGGGGCAAAACCTGTTTCTGACGCTGTGGGCAAGGTGCGGGCTATCATTGGTTTGGCCAAGTTCCCACCAGGTGAAGAGTTGGCTGAAGAGGCCATGAATGCACTGCGAAATGGTGAAGTGCCGACTCCAAAACAGCTTGCTGCTCTTGAAAGGATGATTAATCTGATGCGGCCGGCACCCCTTTGTAGGGGAGGTGTATTAGATGATCTTCCTGACTATAATGATTATAATGCTGAAGCAATTGAACAATGGGAAAAATTCCGTAATAATGTGCAGCCATTTATGTACTCAATTGGTCGAATTGACAGTGCAACCGGTGAAGGGATTGGAACTGGATTCCTGGTGAGGCCGACGTTGCTTGTGACCAACCGCCATGTTCTTAGTCAACTTTCGAATGGAGCAGAAATGCTGGAGGAAGGACAGGTTGTGGTGCGATTTAAACAGGAATTTGGTTTACCAGATGATGATCCTCCGGTACCGGTGACCGGGGTCGTGGCTGTGCATTCTCATCTTGATATCGCTTTACTTAGTGTGAAGGAGACAAAACCACGTAGACCCTTAGTTTTAGATTCAGCCGTAATGGATGAGGGACATCCTGTGGCTGCTGTTGGGTATCCATTCGATGATCCCGTGCGTAATCCTGATTTTATAGATGTGATATACGGGGATAAATTCGGAGTAAAGCGGGCTGCACCCGGTGAGGTAGTAGGTCTTGGACCTTCCTCGGTCTACCATGATTGTTCAACCTTGGGTGGTAATTCCGGATCACCGCTATTTTCGATGGAAAGTGCTCAGGTCATTGGCCTGCATCGAAGTGGATTCTTCATGTATCGCAACGAGGCTGTTGACGGGCCGTCGCTTAACGAATTTGTAAGTCGCAATTTATAGTTACGGAGGCTTATAAAGTGCCTAACCGTGCATTAATTATAGCAATTGAAAACTACCCTCTATCTCAAGGAAGCCTAACAAAAACATTGGAAGGCACCCTTAATAGCGCAATTTCTTTTCGCCAATGGCTGTTAGAACGAAAAAAATTAAACCCGATACATATTCAATTTTGCACTGACCAAGAGTGTGAAGGTCGTACTTCAGGAGCGACACGAAGTGAAATTATAAAAGCGATTGCTAAATTAGTTCAGGAGGGAAAAGACAATACTTCAGAGCTTTATATTTATTTTTCTGGTCACGGATTTTTATACAAAGACTCACCAAGGCAGAGAGCGGCAGATATTTTAGTGTCGGCTGATTTCGAGAACGCGTCAATTTCAGGGGACAAGTGTTTAAAGCTTGAAGAGATTCAAACCAAATTGTGGTTTGCAATGGGACCCGGACACCACTACTACTTTGTGGATGCATGCCGCAACCTTATTAGAGCGAATGATGTAGATGTAACAGGTCTAGGCTGCGTATTATCAAAATCTGTACTTGGTGTTCCAACCATTTATACCATATTCTCGACCTACCCGGGTGATACAGCAGCCGTGTCCAGTGGTTTTGGCAAGCATCTGGTGGAAGGTTTGAGTGGCGCTGGACGAGCTAAAGTCTGGGACAAATTAAATATGTTTGTGACCTTTGATGCATTGATCCGTTATGTACAGGACAAGTTGAAAAAGCAACAGATAGATGGGAGAAAGGAAGGTATAGGTGGAGGCAAAATTATGGAATTAAAACCTATTCCGAAATACGAATGCGAAGTAAGCGTGGAAGGGGCGAAAACGGATGATATATTTACCCTTTCTGTACAAAATGGTCACTTGCAGAAGATCGCTTCCCATGAATTTAAGGGTGAAGCATTTAAGTTTTCTCAAATTCCAGATGATTATTACCTTCAGGTGTCGCATCCAACTGCGAGTATAGAACCCATTGATCCCATTCATGCCGATTTATATGATCATTGCAGGGTCAACTTTCATAAGCGTAGAGTATTTAGAGGAATAAGGGACCTCCCCAAAGATGTGCAGCCTGCAAAGCTCGAATTAATTGGCACACCGAATACGGAACTTATCATACAAAATCTGCAAACTGGGGAGTTCGAGCGCTGCGAATATAAATTTTTGGGTGAAGTCAAGCCGGGCAAATATCTTTTGAATTTGATTGAGCACGGTATATCCATTAATAAAAAAGAAATGACACTAAAACCAAATGACACTATTTCTTTAGACCTTGGTCGACGTGAAAAGAGCTATGTGAAGGACACGTTGCTGCGGGCCATTCCCGAGAGCCATGACGACAGAAGGGTGTATTTTTCAGAAAGTCTAGGATGGATGGCTAATTCCGATCTCGGACTATGGTTATCCATCATCGGGGCTTCGCGTATAGTTGGTGGCCCTGGTGATTTCAAGAAGTTGGAAAGCCTACCACTGGAATCTTTTCAGAATGTCAAGCGAGGTGACTCCCCGATTTATGTTTTGGTAGGTTTGGAAGATAAGCCTCAAACCGTGCAATTAGGAATCTCACATGACGATAATCCGCAATGGCTCTATCTCCAACCAGTCAAGAATCTTATTGGAATTTATGAGCATCGTGTTCAAGTAAACCCAGGCTCTCATTTATTATCATTCAAAATATCGGGTAAGGCTGCTATTACTATAGCGGTTTATTGTTTAGAGAATCGAGCTACACTGATCACACTTACTGATGCGGATAACGGCGAACTAAAAACACACCAGCATCTTTTGCCTATTCATAAACTTTTAGATTGTTTAAATCAAGAGGTTCGTAAGCGCCTTCATCCCAAGCCGTTACAAATGGTAAAATTCATGTCATTGGCACAACAACAGTTTGACCTGAACTACCCAATTAAAACGTCAAAGGTCAATGATGACTGGAACACATTATTGGCTGGGAAATGGTTCGATCCAATCATGAATATAATTGCTTCATACGAATTATTCCGTCGAGGGCAACTTGACAATATCGATAAGTTATTGATTAGCTTAAAGCAGCTAAGTCCCGGATTACCCGATATCCAAGCTATCAACAAACTCGCTGAACACAGATCACAGATGCCTAAAGAAGTTCCGATTTTTCTCGATGGCTTACTGGCGTTTGATAACTACAGCAAACTCCTACCTCTTTCAGAGCACTACCTGGATTTCCACAGCCCCTGGACATCCTGGCGCGGCGCAGTTAAGATTAGATAGCATATTGATAGCGATCTTCTTAAAATTTTTTGTAAAGTGTATTCATATCATCTTACCATTAATTATGAAAAATAATTTCAAAGAGATTACATTTTTTATTGATTTCGGTTTTAATTTTTGTTATTATTTTTATGTTTATAATTAAAATTATTCAAAATATTTGTATTAAATTGGGAGCATGAAAATGGATAACTTAAATAATCCGCAGCCAAAAGAAGTCTTTAAATTAGGCATCATAAAAGTTCTCTCATTGCTATTATGTTTTATTTCTTTTGAAATTTCAATGGCTTGGGCAGGAGGAGGCCCCAATGTTAACGGGGCTAAACTTTATATTCAACAAAATGATTTGGATAGTGCATTAAATGTTTTGTTAAAAGAAATTCGAGAGGGTGATCCCAATAATGAAGATGCTTGGTATCTGTTGGGGTATGTATACGCTCGACAAAGAAAGTATGATGAGATGGTGGTAGCCTTCAAAAAGGCTGTGCAATTGAAGCCCAAATTTAAAAAGAAAGGAATTAAAATAAGCAGAGATACTGGGATACAATTTTATTCCAAGTCTGGTACTGAAATAATTTTAAGGGTTGTTTGGGGAAATGCTTTTAATGTGGGTGTTAAATATTTTAATGAGGCCATAAATGTTCCAGATGATTCATCACGAACGAAATTTTTTTATCAAGCGATTGAAGGATTTAGGGCAGCTACATTGATTATGCCTGACAGTACGCTTGCTTATAGAAATTGGGCTGCAGCCTTAATGAATGTAGGAAAATACCAAAAAAGTATTGAACCATTAAAAAAAGCTATAGAACATAATCCTGATGACAGTGATGTTAAAACGATGCTTGCACAAGTTTATATGATCAATGGGCAAAACAATTTGGCTTTGCCCGTTCTTGAAAAGCTTTGGGAAGAAGGGATTCACACAGAAGAAGTCGCGGATTACCTTTCAAGGGTGTACATCAGAACCGACAAAATAGAAAAGGCTAAGGAAGTATTTAGAACGGCGATTGAAGTGAATCCTGACAATTTTAATTTTAGATATAATTATGGTACAATTCTAGTTGAAGCCAAGGCCTATGATGAAGCGATTGAACAATTAAAAAAAGCATATGAAATTGATCCTGAATCACCTGACCTTAACTATAATCTTGGCGCTGCCTATTTGAACAGAGGCGTGGTCAAGCGAGAGGCTTTACCGATTGATTCTGAAGACATCTCCTATAAAGAAGATATTAAATTGGCTTTTCCTTATCTTGTGAAATCTATAAAATTGAATCCTGATAATGAGCAAATCTGGCTTACTTTAGGACGTATTGCTGGCCAGTTAAATAAAATTT
The DNA here is from genome assembly GCA_046758365.1 of bacterium. Lineage (GTDB taxonomy): Bacteria > Zhuqueibacterota > Zhuqueibacteria > Oceanimicrobiales > Oceanimicrobiaceae > JBHIAC01. The sequence goes on along the minus strand of JBHIAC010000027.1, from coordinate 20,550 downwards.
CATTGGCTGGATATGCCTTTTCTAAAGCCGAAAATAACAAAAGTGCTTTTAATAAAAAAGTCATGGTCGGCATGCAGAGTTCTCTCTTAAAATCAATTCTTGGTGAACCCGATGAAATTAATCCAATTGAATCCGAACAATTTCTAGGTGTTGAAGAATGGATTTATAAAAAACGTAAAAGTTCGCCAGGGAAATTTGCCATTAGCGGAGCAATTAACATCTATATCAATAGCGGTCGTGTAGAAACATTAATGGCATTAAATGGTAATGCAGAGGCATTAAAGATATTAGAGGCGCCTCCTGGGTACACTCGCCCTTAAACAGATCCTCATCTCCAGTCAGATACTCGTCCTCCCATGATCACACTCATCGAGCCTGCTGGTACGGTGCAGCATAGCAGCGGGATTAGGGGGGATGAAGATTGTTACACCTGCCAATTACCTTATACGGCTCAGTGACGGACGATAGAGAAGTGTCAGGCCTAACCATAAAAAGTTTGATTCCTTCTTCTAAATCAAATTTTTTGGAATTTTGAAATTTTGTCATTAGCGAAACTGCATTAAAATAAATGCTACTCTTCACTCATTTTATTTGATAAATAAATTTCACAGGAAGTTGATATTTCTATTGACATCCACTTTGATTTTTGTTATTTTTGTTTGATTTTTCATATAATTTTTAAACAAACAAGTATATAGGAGGAAGTATGAAATCAATTACTCGTAAAAAGTACCAGGTAGGGGATTTCATTAAATTACATGAATTAATCGTTACTTGTTTACTTGGGTTGGCTATACTATTATATACTACGAATCTCTGGGCGGGTGGCGGCAAAAACGTTAATAAAGCGAAAAATTACATTCAGAAGGGGAACCTAGATCCAGCTCTAGTTGTTTTGATGAAAGAAATTGAAGATGTCAACCCCAATAATGAAGATGCATGGTATCTTCTGGGATATGTTTATACTCTTCAAAATAAATATGTCGAGATGAAAGAAGCCTTCATCAAAGCAATGGCATTAGAACCAAAATTTAAGGATAAGGGAATAAAAATCAAAAAAGATCCAGGAAAACTATTAAACAGTGGTGAATTAATTTTTTCCCAATTTGGTGTTGAAATGATAACACATGCTATTTGGCGAAATTTTTATAATCACGGTGTCAGGTTCTTTAATGATGCACAAGGGGCTGAGACGGACTCAGCAAAAATGACGAATTTTGAACAGGCGGCTGAAAATTTTAGAATGGCAGCATTAATAATTCCAGACAGCACGGCTTCATATAGATATATGGCCTGGGCGTTAATAAACATAGGTAAGAGCGAAAAATGTATTGAGCCATTACAACAGGCCGTTGAACACAACCCCAATAATTTTGAAATCAAATCTTTGCTTGCTACTGCGTATATAGCTACAAAGCAGGATAGTTTGGCCTTGTCCATTCTTGAAGACCTCTGGGATAAAGGTTACCGAACAACAGAGGTGATGGATTACCTTTCTAGGGCTTACACATTTGCAAGTAGAACTGAAGAGGCCAGAGCTGTTTACAAAGAGGCCATTGAATCCAATCCCAATGATTTTCAATTTCGTTTTAATTATGGCACCTTTCTTCTTGAAGTCAATGAATATGATGCAGCTATTGAACAACTTCGAAAAGCTTATGAAATTGATGCAGAGTCTGCGGATTTAAACTACAATCTTGGAGTTGCCTATTTAAACCGAGGTGTGTCCAAGCGAGAATCCTTACCTGAAGATTCTGAAGATAAATCATACATGGAAGATTTCAAATTGGCTCTTCCATATCTCGAGAAGTCTATCAAGATGAATCCTTTTGATGAAAGCACCTGGTTTATTTTAGGACAAATTTCAGCAAACCTAAATAAAAATTCTTTAGCTGGTTATGCTTTTTCCAAAAGCGAACCTACCAAGAGTGCACTGGATAATAAAGTTATTGTAGGCATGCCGAGTTCTTCTCTAAAAACCATTCTCGGTGAACCAAATGTAATCAAACCACTTGAATCGGAAGTGTTCAGCGGTGTGGAAGAATGGATTTATAAAAAACGCCCTAAATTGAAGGGCCAGTTGGCGATTCCTGAACAGGTAAATGTATATGTTGAAAATGGCCGTGTAGATGCCATTATGGTATTAAAATAATACATGACGTTGGGGCTAAAACAAGATAATTTCAACTTATGAACTAATAAGACTTTTTGCTAAGATTATAATTATATAATTTTATAATCGCATCGACATAATAAAAGAAGGTAAAATATATTTTTAAGTGCCGGTAATTTAACTCTCCTTCTTTATCATTTTTTACGCTGGATAATAAAAATCTCAATTCTGGCTAAAACAAGTATTGAACACGCCACGGTTTAAACAAAATGAAAACTTTCGTGATTTTTACGAATCAGTTGGACAACATTATCCAGAAGAAAAAATAGTTTATGATACCCTCCGGGGTAAGCTTCGCAAACGGTTTGTATTGAACTATTTGAATAATTTTAATGGAAAATTATTAGATCTGGGCTGTAATCGAGGATTCTATATTTCAAAATACATACCTGGGGCAGCAGTTGGAATAGATATAGCTTATGCCGTTCTAAAAAAAGCTAAAGAACGTTTTCCAGAAGGCCACTTCATTCAAGGGGATGCTCAAAACCTTTCATTTCTAGGTTCAAATTCATTTGATTCAATTTTGTGCTCTGAAATACTAGAACATGTACTATCTCCTCAAAAGGTGCTTTCCGAATGTTTACGCATTTTGAAACCTCAGGGCAGTTTATTCATTACTACCCCCAATTATAAAAGGAATAAGCCTACTTGGACAAATATTGGTAAAATGAAAGAATTTGGGGTAATGGGTGTAAATGGAGATTACTATTTTCATACGGCTTTTCGTCCTGAGGAATTGAAATCTATGGCTGAAAAAATTGGATTTCAAATTCTTGAATATGGAACTTTTGAAAAGGAAGTAAAGTACTCAACACGAATTCCAGTGTTATTTTATTACATTATACATATTATTAATAGATTTATTTTAAAAAACGAAAAGTTTGACATATTCAATGAAATGATGTTGGAGCGGTTTAGTTTTTTTATTTATAAATTAAGTACAGTTCTAAGATTAAACAACTTCTTAACTAGTTTGATCAAAGAGGGGGTTAGATCTTACTTGTTAGCTATAAAATAGATTATTTAAATAAAATTGTTTAAAATCATTTTTTAGTTGAAATAGTAAAAATGAACAAATGTCCGAGCATTGCGATAACCATCGGGGATATTAATGGTGTAGGGGCTGAAATTATTTTAAAAGCTTTATCCCTGAGAGAGATTCGAACTGAGTGTAGAGCTTTAATTATTGGCCCAATATCGGTATTAACTCAGCAGCTTAAATTTGTTGATGAAAAGTTAAAGTTAATGAAGGTTTCTGATTTGAGAGAGAGAGTTTTGCATGAGAATGAAATTGAGGTCTTGGATCCCAATCTTGGAGAAAATGTCGAGCCAGAGTTCGGACAAATTACGGCCACCGGAGGAAGAATAGCTGGTTGGGCATTGCAGAAGGCAATAAATTTGGCACTTAAGCGAAAGGTTGACGCCATTATCACGGCCCCGATATCAAAAAAAGCCTTTAATTTGGCTGGATATGACTATCCAGGACATACAGAATTTTTGGCAGATAAAACTCAGACCGAAGACGTCGTTATGGTTTTAATGTGCGGCGATTTTAGAGTAGGATTAGTAACTACTCATTGCCCAATTTCGACTGTCTCACGACTACTCAGCAAAGAAAAAATTTTACAAAAATTGCAGATACTTAAAAGAGAATTACAAAATAGATTTAAGATTCCAAATCCTAATATAGCCGTGTGTGCTTTAAACCCACATGCAGGTGAAGATGGTCTGTTTGGAAGCGAGGAGAAAGAAATTATCGCTCCAGCAATTAATGCGGCAAAAAATCTTGGAATCAAAGTAAATGGCCCTTTTCCAGCCGATACTTTATTTGCTCGTTTAGAAGATCAAACTATTGACGCGTATTTAGCCATGTATCATGATCAGGGACTTATTCCCTTAAAAATGAAATCTTTTGGTCGGACAGTAAATTATACCGCTGGATTACCGATAATCCGAACCTCACCAGACCATGGTACGGCCTTTGATATAGCTGGAAAGGGGGTCGCTGATCCAGGAAGTATGGTGGAGGCTATAAAACTTGCTATCGCAATGGCTTCAAAAACCAACAGACGTTAAACCTTATTCCCAGTTGGCCTTCATTTATGATTATGTAATGCGACATGTTAATTATGACCGTTGGGCACAATATCTTCAAGGCCTTTTTCTAAATGCGGATATTCTAGTGAAAGAGGTTTTGGACATTGCCTGTGGAACTGGCAATCTGCTTTTAAAATTGATAGAGTTAGATTTTAAAGTAGCTGGGTTCGACGTCTCAGAAAATATGATTAAAATTGCCCAAGAAAAAGCTCAAAAGAGAGGATTAAGTATTCCTATTTGGCAAGGAGTTATGGAGAATTTTAAAGTAAAAAAGCCCTTTCATGCTTGTCTTTGTACTTATGATAGTATGAACTACTGCATGAATTTAAATGCATGTTATGATGTTTTACGTCATGCTTCAGATGCTTTATGTTCTGGGGGCGTTTTTATTTTTGATATTTGCACTGAGAAAAATTCTCGCAATAATTTTAGAAATTTTTATGAAAAAGACCAGACAGATAACTTTCAATATATTCGTCGAACCGATTATTTGAAGAAAGAGAAAATACAAATTAACGAATTTATAATTTCTTTAGAATCGAATTCAAATGCACCCTTTCGGGAACTCCACCAACAGAGAATTTATCGAATCGATGAAATATTGAACATAATTCCATTGGATCAATTTAAAATCGTTGGTATCTATGATGGCTTTTCTAAACACCCTGGCACAGAAAAGTCAGATCGGGTACATTTTGTTCTAAAAAAATTTAGATAAATTTGAAATGGTCAAAATACACAACGTAAAAATGACATACCCTAATGGAGATGGCTTAGAATCGATTAATCTCGAAATACAAAACGGCGAATTTGTATTTCTTGTAGGACCAACTGGAGCTGGAAAAAGTACGGTTTTGAAATTGATCTATATGGAAGAATTCCCTGTCGAAGGATATGTCATTGTAGATAAATATGATTCCTTGAATATTAGAAAAAGAGATATTCCTTACCTACGTCGGGAATTGGGCATTATTTTTCAAGATTTTAAACTTTTGGAAGATAGAGATGTTTTTGAAAATGTTGCTTTTGCATTAAAGGTTATAGGGGCTCGAAGAAAAGACATCAAAAAAAAGTCTCTCAGGGCTTTGGCAGAAGTGGGGTTAAGCCATAAAAGCAGAAAAATGCCCCATGAACTATCAGGTGGCGAACAACAGCGGGTAGCCATTGCGAGGGCCATAGTTAACGAGCCCTTCATTTTGTTAGCAGATGAACCTACTGGAAATTTGGACCCTAAAACCTCTATTGAAATCATGCATATTCTAGAGAAAGTAAATGCACGTGGGACGGCAATTTTAATGGCGACTCATAATTACCAATTAGTTAATGGTATAGCTAAAAGGATTGTTTCCATTAAGAATGGAAGGACGTTTAGTTGATTCAAAGTCTAATATTTTGTCTAAAAGAGGGTTTTGTAGGACTTCGAAGGGCGCGATTCGCAGGCTTTGTTGCCACGGTAACTGTCGCTATATCGTTAATTCTAATTGGAGTATTTTTAATAATCACAGTGAATTTGGGTCGCCTTTTTGAAAACTTGAGAAGTCGAGTTGAATTAGAGATTTTTTTAGATGATTCATTGGATGAATTAAAAATTCAAGAACTGGCAGATTCTATTAAACAAATTAAAGGCGTAGAAGAATTAACTTTTATTTCGAAAGAGATGGCTGCATTAGAATTCAAAAAACTATTTAAAGACCAACAAAACGATTATTTTAAAACATTAGGCTACAACCCCCTACCAGCATCATATCGGGTTAAATTAAAAGAAGGTTATCGAACGGCTTCTGGAGCTGAAGAAGTTTTTCAAAACATTAGTGCTTTAGAAGAGATCAATGAGGAAGATGTCGTCTATCGACGTGAATATTTAGTGATTTTAGAAAAATATATTAAAATTGCGATCGCAGTTGATTTTTTAGTTGGCACTATTATTTGTTTGAGTGCTTTACTTCTGGTTTCAAACAATATTCGATTGATAATTTTATCCAAAAAAAATATTATTGAAACCATGAAGTTGGTTGGCGCAACCAAATTGTACATTCAAATGCCGCTTTATATTCAAGGCACTATTCAGGGAATTCTCGGAGGCATTCTATCAACACTTTTTTTGTTTGCAATTTTGAAAATTGCTGCTATTGAAATACCTGGATTTATATCAGTAAACTGGAGACTCTACTTTCTCCTTGCTAATTTAGGAACCATATTAGGTTTGGCAGGTAGCTTTACGGCGGTACGACGTTATTTGTGATAAGGCCTCAACCTATTTCAATTCGAGTTTTTGCTTGACAAACAGTGGAAAAATTATTATTTTACATTTTATCTATTATTTTGTTTTGCCGATATTTTGATTGGTTTGGGATTTATTGATAAAAGTAGGTTTAACTCTTCAATAATGATAGCCCATTCGCTTACAGAAAGAGAAAAATTAATTTTGAATTGTGTTGTAGAGAGCTTTGTCCAAAGTGCTAAACCCGTTGGCTCGCGGTATTTAGCAAAAAAGTACAATTTAGGCATAGGTTCGGCTACTATAAGAAATGTGATGACCGATCTTGAAGAATTGGGGTACCTAAATCAGCCACACACTTCGGCTGGCCGTATTCCCACCGATAAAGGATATCGATTTTATGTTGATAGTCTAATTTCAGTGCAAAGATTAGCCCGAAATGAACGCCGACTTATTTTTGAGAATCTTCGCAAAGTTTCTGTTGATGTGGATGAGATATTACATACTTCTTCCCAGGTGCTGGGAGAGATTTCTAGTCAGTTGGGCGTTGTATTAGCTCCTCGATTTTATCAAGGTATTTTTCAGAAAATGGAATTAGTTCCCATTTCTGAAAATAAAATTTTAGCGGTGCTTTCCATCAAGTCGGGACTCGTTAAAACAATCATGATGGAAATTGAATCAGGGGTTTCAAGAGATCAATTGAACGAAACATCTTGGATTATAAATGAACGTTTATCAGGGCTTTCTCTAAAAGAAATTAAAGAAACCATTGATAAAAGAATGTCTGGTATATCTATTGAGGAAGATAAGCTTATTCGTCTGATAGTACAATCATCCAATAAACTTTTCAATTTTGAAGAATATAAAGATTTACATTTAGGTGGCACACAGAATATTATGGCCAATCCAGAATTTTTTGATCAGGAACATATTACAAATATATTGGAATTAATAGAAAGTAAACAGATCATATTGCACATTTTTAGTGAAAAAGAAGAAGGAGATAAAATATCTATTACAATTGGCGAAGAGAACAAAGAAGAATTATTTAGAAATTGCAGTATTATTACCACGAGTTACCATATTGGTAATGTAACCGGGACATTAGGGGTGGTTGGACCTACGCGTATGCAATATGCTAAAATTATTTCCTTGGTTGATTATATGGGTAAAGCTTTGACTCAAATGTTATGTGCCCAAATGAGTTGAAAATATTGCGGGTTGAAGTTCTATGACAAATAAAAATAATGCAATTAAGGATATGGCTAAATCTGAAAATGAGCGTGTTGATAACTCAAATAATAATGGTCATAACTCCATGAATAAAAAGAGTGTTAAACAGAAGAAGCCTTCCTCGTCCTCGAAATACAAAAATCTTAAGATGCAGCTTGAAAAATCCCGCGGGGAATGTAATGAATTAAAGGATCAATTATTAAGAAAGGCAGCAGAATTTGATAATTACAAAAAGAGAATAGAAAAAGAATTTTCACAATTAATTATCAATGCTAATGCCGAATTGATTACAGAACTATTACCTATTGTTGATGATTTGGAAAGATCAATACAATCTATTCAGGAAACTGATAATTGTGAGAGCCTCCAAAAAGGATTGGCGTTGATTTATAAAAACTTAATGAAAGTTTTAGAGAAACGAGAAGTTAAACCCATCGAAGCTGTTGGTCAAATTTTTGACCCTGAGAAACATGAAGCCTTGATGCAAGTGGATAGTAATGATCACCCTACTGGCACAGTTGTTGAGGAGCATTTAAAAGGCTATGTAATGAACGAACGAGTATTGCGCCACTCTCAAGTATTAGTTAGTAAATAATATTTTATTTCTGTTGTTAAATAACGAAGATCGAATAGTCTTCCCTGAACTGTGAATAAGTTGCAGTATGGCTAATAGAGATTACTATGAAATATTAGGTGTCCGCAAGGATGCAAGTACTGAAGAGATAAAAAAAGCTTACAGAAAGTTAGCCATGGAATATCATCCAGACCGAAATCCATCTGATAAGCAAGCAGAAGAAAAGTTTAAAGAGGTCGCAGAAGCCTATGAAATATTAAAAGACAATGAAAAACGAGCAATTTATGATAGATTTGGCCATAGTGGCTTAAAGGGACGATTCGAGGGATTTACAGGGTTTGAATTTGATTTGGCCGATGCCCTTCGAACATTTATGTCTGAAAGTTTTGGCTTCGGTGATTTTTTTGGAATGGGACGCGGGAGTACCGGCACCAGAAAGAAGAGAGGAAAAGACCTTCAACTTAAACTAAAACTCCCATTAGAAGAAATTGCTACTGGGGTTCAGAAGAAAATTAAATTAAAAAAATTGGTTCTTTGTGATGCTTGTCAGGGCAGCGGAGCGGCAGACGGTACCTCTCCTATCCCTTGTTTTCAATGTCATGGAACCGGAGAGGTGCGTCAAGTATCGCAATCTCTATTTGGTCAATTTGTTAATATTACCACCTGTCCACGATGTAATGGCGAAGGCAAAATCCTTAAAGAGTATTGCAAAGTTTGTGATGGTGAAGGTCGGATCCAAGGTGAAAGTATTATTACGGTGGATATACCAAGTGGCGTATCCTATGGAAATTACATTACGGTGCGAGGTGAGGGCAATGTTGGAGCAAAAGGTGGACCGGCAGGGGATGTTATTATTTTTATAGAAGAATTAGAACACAAGTATTTTGAGAGGCATGGGGACGATATTTTATATGATTTGCCTCTAAGTTTTAGCCAAGTTGCCTTGGGTACCGAAGTTGAAGTCCCTACTCTTAATGGCAAAGCTAAGTTGCATATCCCGGCAGGAACTCAGACCGGTAAGATTTTAAGAATGCGTAGCAAAGGGATACCGAGGCTCCATAGCCATGGAAGAGGGGACCAACTGGTGAGAATAGTGGTTTGGACTCCAACGAAACTTTCCTCGAAAGAAAAAAAACTATTAGAGGAATTGGCACAATGTGAACACTCTAAACCACCTCAAGATGATCGGAATTTTTTAAGAAAAGTTAAAGAAGCTATTTTTTAAATAATAAAATGCTTGGATTTACCAAACAGGAACAAGGAATTGTTCTGTTTCTTATATTTACTTTATTGATTGGCTCCTTGGTTACTCTTTATAATCGGTTTATTACCCGGGATACCATTCCAAATGTTAATCCCTTAATGGTTGAGGAATTTAAAAAGCGTGCAGAAGAAATTAATGATACAGAGGTTAACCATTATTCTAACCTAAACAAATCATTTGAAAATCCTACTCAAAATAATTATGCAATATATCGTCAAGATAGTCACACAACCAATTTACAAAAAATTAAGTCTTCCAAAAGTGTAGGAACTCACACCCTTAAAAATGGCAAAGAAAATAATTTTTTAATTAATATTAATAAAGCAAGTCAAGAGGAACTTCAAAATATACCAAGGCTTGGGCCTGTGTTAGCAAAAAGAATTATAAATTATCGACAAAAAAATGGACAGTTTGAAAGTCTTGAAGAGTTAAAGGAAGTTAATGGAATAGGAACTGCAACCTTAAAAAAAATTGAGCCATATATAGTCTTAAAATGAATTAAAACACCAAAATCCTAAAGTGAGGGAGGAGAAATGGTTGAAAAGAAAGCAAAAGGGTCTATTCTCTATGAACTGCTTATTGTTATTTTGTCTGCTGTACTAATTGCTTCTATTATATATCCTAAAAAAATAACGGACCAAGAGGAATTAAATACTCAAATCTGCCGAGAAAAAATGAGTGATATATTAAATGCTGAGCTTCAATATCAGAAGTATAACAACGTTTATAATGATAGCTTGCCTGCGGTTATTGAATTCTTGCGAACAAGTCCAGAATATACAGCCTATATAGATTCAGTTTTAAAAAGAGGTATAGACTCCGTACTTACCAGATTATATGAATTTAAAGCCTTAGAAGATACTATATTATCTAATATTCCAACCGCTTTGGATACCATTATAATTGATTCATTGAGCCAAATGCAACAAAAAATAAAAATGGATACGCGCGTGTTGGCTAGTTATGTGGAATTTTTACATGATCGGATGATAAATCTACCTAATACCCCCGTTAAAGATTTGAAGGCTGCTTTTGTGATTATTGATTCAAAACAATTTACTTTGAATATGGACATTGTTCGAAATTTAATAGAAAGTGGTGATCTTGATGGGGCCCAGCAAACAGCGGAGGAGGTCATTGAAAATATAGAGTCACTTATTGATAATTTTAAACTTGTTCTAATGAATCTTAAAGATTACAAGGGTGAGGGTCTTAATTTATTATTCGATTGTCCAACAGTCAATAAACCTTATCGCTTAGTTCATATAGATACTACAACTATTAAGTATTTAAACATCTATTGTCCTATTGATAGTTTTGATATCCAAATTGTGAAAAGTAATTTTATGAAAACCAGAATTGGCGGGCTTCAATTGGTGAACCATGGACACATTGAAAATGGGGAGAAAAGCTGGGAGACAGGCCAATAACCTGTTTTTGTGGAGGTAAAAATGGCCCAGGAGGATAACACTGGGATAATTGGAATTAGTTTAGTAGGCGTACAACTCAGGATGGTTGAGGGGAGGAAGAGCCTGAATGAATTCCAAATAAGTCAAATCACCCAGGGACGAGTTCGTCAGCCATTTAATTTTGAAGTTTTCTCAGATAAGAATATGGCCCGAAGGTTTGCCGAAGACATTACTCGTCTTTATGAAACGCAGAATTTACAAGTAAAACAAGCAGCTTTTTCTTTAGATTCTCGAATGGTTTTAATTAAAAAATTTCCAGTAGACAAGGACCTAACCGGCGATAAATTAGAAGAACAAATATTTTGGGAGGTACGTCAATTTGCTATTTCCCCCATTCAAGAATATATTGTAGACTTTGAACATTTAAATTCTAATTTGGATGGTCACCTGAATTATATGTTGGTGGTAGTGGTTCGAAAAAGAATTGTTGAATTTTTAAAAGAGATTTTTAGACATACGAATCTGCAGTTAAAAGTCGTGGATGTCGATATCTTTTCTGCACAAAGAGCTCTACAAATTAACTACGATTATGGCAACAAGGATAGAATCGGCCTTATTGATGTTGAAGAAAAGAAACTACACTTTTCGATTTTAGAAGGTCAAAACTATTATTTGTCTCAGGATATAGCCTTTCCAGTCAATAACAGCCCCATGGAGATGCAGGAAGATACGATGACACGTCTAATATCTAAAGAATTGCGTCGAATTATTCTTGATCACCAATTAGGTAAAAGCGTTGAAGATTTAGACGAAATTTTCCTCTATGGTGAAGCGGTCGAAGACAATGTCTTAGAAGGATTACAAAATATCCATGATGTCCGTATTGATCGGGCTAATCCATTTAGAAAAGTCAAGCTTCTATCCCAAGCTAAGGAAGCAGTAGATCAAGCCCGTACAGAGTGTTTTATGATATCTGTAGGGGCAGCATTGAGAGGAATCCAGTAAATTATTGTTTTTATGAATTTGGAGTGAAAAATGGTTGATATTAATTTAATCGGTGATGACAAAGAGAGTGATGATGAGGAGCGAGTAGATGATTTTGCTCACACCTCCAGTATGGATACACAGGAATTAACATTCGATGAGAGAACAGAAACATTTGACACCACAAAAACAGCAGGGTATAGACTCAAAAGAAGGTATTCTTCCTTTGTATCCACTCTCATTCTTTTCGGGGTTATAATTATTTTAGGGGGTGCGGTTTATTTATTCTTATTTAAAGAAGACAAAAAGACTAGCGAAGTAGATTTGCAATCATTTACTCGAGATACACAAGAGTTCGTTGAATCAGTTCCTACAGAAACCTCTGAACCACCTAAAAAAGCTTCTATTACTGAGGAAGAACCAGAGCCGGAGCTAAAACATGAAGTTGAGACCTTACCATCCTCCTTACCTACAATTGATCAAAACTTAGATCTTGTGACTAACCGAATTTTATCTACTTCAAGATCAGCGATTCAAGCGGTGACGGAATTAATGACAACGATACCTTCAAATCTTAATACAACCTTAATATCGTATACTGGACAAAGAATGAGAGTAGAACTTGTAGCTTCTACAGCGTCAGAGTCACAAAATTTTACAAATTTACTAACTCAGAGTTTTGGAACAGGTCATTTTACAGTCTTATCTGAAAGCCAAGTTGCAAGCAATGGTCAATCATTGAAAAAAGTTTTACTTTCTGGGACGATAGCTAGTAATGGTAGAGCAACATCGGTAGGTAGGGTAGAGTATTTGAATTTAGAGCAAACGAAAAATTGGATCCAAAATACCTCTCAGCAATATGGATTACAGATTAGGCAAATCCAATCAAATCAAGGAAATTTTGTTGATGGGTATCTAAAAATTCCTTTATTAATTAGAATTTTTGGAAGTAAATCTTCAATGGTTGGTTTTTTGGAAGAAATTGCCTCACAGAGTTTAAATGTGGAGTTGACAAAAATTCTTTTGGTATCTCCTGATATGATTACTTTTAGTGATGAAACCATGATTCTCGTTTTGAATTTATATCTTTATCAGCCATCGTAATTAGTGATAAAAACGCATTGATGAGAATTATTTCTGGTACAAAAAGAGGTGTGCGTTTAATCACATTTAAAAATCTCAGGATTAGACCCACTACAGATAGAACAAAAGAATTAATTTTTAATGTAATAAATAATTTCATCAAAGACAGTTTTGTTTTAGATATTTATGCTGGTACTGGCAGTTTAGGAATCGAGGCCTTGAGCCGCGGTGCGGCCAAGGCTATTTTTATTGAAAATCATCAAAAAGTACTAAGGATTCTTAAAAATAACATAGAAAAAACGGAATTTACAGATAGAGCAGTCGTATTAAAGGAATCCGCCGAAAACGCTATTAAAAAATTGGCTGCTTTAGCTTTGAAGTTTGATGTAATTTTTGCAGATCCCCCTTATATAAAAAATTTAGCTTTAGAGACAATCAAAGCTGTAAATAACTTTAATATTCTTCAGAAAAGGGGTATATTGATTGTCGAGAGTAGTATTAAAGATGAACTGCGAGATTCGACTGATAGACTGACTTTGAAAACTCGAAAGCGGTTAGGCGACACGACAGTATCATTTTATCAATATGATGAAAGAGAATAAATTAGCCATATATCCAGGAACCTTTGACCCCATAACTAATGGACATCTGGATATCATCCAACGAGCCGTGAACTTATTTGATTCGGTTATAGTGGCTGTGACAACAAATCCAGCTAAGGCTCCACTATTTTCTGTTGAAGAACGTCTAAGCATGATTCGTAAAGTTACTTCATTCCTGACCAATGTATCGGTTGAAAATTTTAACGGATTGTTGATGGATTATGCTAAAAAGAAGGACGCTGATGTGATTGTCAGAGGCTTAAGAGCCATTACTGATTTTGAGTATGAATTTCAAATGGCACTTGTAAATCGAAAGTTAGCCGAAAATATCGTAACAGTATTCTTGATGCCTAATGAAAAATACACATATCTAAATTCAACAATCGTTAAAGAATTGGCACAGTTTAATGGTGATGTAAGCTCTTTTGTACCAGAAGAGGTTCATCGCCAATTAAAAGAGAAATTTAACCAAAGCGCTGGAGAGACGGAATTTGATGTTGTCAATAAGATAATTAAATAATTAAGGATGAGAAATGAGTATTGGCCAAATTGCCAGAACAATCAAGACGTCAGCAACCCTTAAGCTTAATGAGAAGGCGGCAATCCTTCGTGAAAAAGGAGATCCCGTTATTCATCTGGGTGCTGGTGAACCCAAGAGCAAGGCTCCTATTGACGCCCTCATCGCTGCGGCGGGGCATCTCAACAGCGGCGAAATCAGATACACGCCCCCTGATGGCATTCCCGCATTGAAGAAGGCCATCATTCGGTATACGGAGGAGCATTATAACCGTTTGGTGGAACCAGAGAATGTCATGGCTTCAGGAGGTACCAAGCAGGCGGTCATGGTGGCTTTACAGGCTATTCTAAATCCTCAGGAGGAAGTCGTCTTTCCTTCACCGTACTGGGTGAGCTACCCGGAGATGGTAAAGTTGTGTCAGGCCATTCCGGTGCCAGTTGTTCCTGAAGATGGCACATTCCATCCCAGAATCCAGGATATCGAAGAAAAGGTTGGATCTTACACGAAAGCAGTTATTATTAATAGCCCCAATAATCCTACAGGGGCGATGTATTCAGAAGGGTTCATAGCTGATATTGTGGACTTCTGTGAGAGACGTGATTTATATCTCATCATGGATGACATTTACCATCGGCTGATCTTTGATAATCGTAAACCAATTAATTGCTATGATTATGCCAAAGATTTGTCAGAGAACTCAAAGCTAATCTTAGTCAATGGAGTCTCCAAGCAGTATGCGATGACCGGTTTCAGAATTGGTTGGGCAGTGGCTAATAAAAGACTCATAGAGGTGATGACCAATATTCAAGGGCATCAAACTTCAGGACCTTCTGCATTGCTGCAAAAATCTGCAGTTGGAGCCATTATGGGAGTACAATCCTGTGTGGAGAGTCTTCGGATAACCTTGGAGAATAATCGTAATGTTATGATAGATTATCTGAATTCCTTTGACGGAATAAAGGTCACAAAGCCCGATGGTACCTTCTATTGTTTTGCGGATTTTAGCGTCTACGGAAAAGACTCAAACAAACTTTCCAATTTTTTGCTTAATAAAGTTATGGTTGTGACTGTACCAGGAGTGGAGTTTGGTATGGAAGGTTTTCTGCGACTTAGTTTTTGCGGCTCGGTAAAAGACATTACCGAAGGTATCGAGCGCATGAAATGGGCACTGGACCTGAATTCTCCCAACGAAATTTATATCGGTGATCGTAAGTTAGTGAGGGATTGGACATGAAATATCTTGAATTCGATACACCAGCCACTAAACAGGCTCTGGAGTTAGCTTCAGACTACGGCCTGGAAAATCACGGCCTAGTTCATCTGGAGAGGGCCTTTTGGAATCTACCAACCTCTGCGCTTTATGAGGAAATCATATTCCGCAATGAAGGACATATCGTTCATGCGGGGCCTGTGTTGGTAAACACTGGAAAACATACGGCACGAGCAGCCGCGGACAAATTCATTGTTCAAGAAGAAACAACCGAAAGCAAAATTTGGTGGGGTGAGTACAATCGGCCCTTTAGTGTTGAGAAATTCAATTCACTTTTGGCGCGTGTGCAGGCATTTGCCCAGGACGAAGAATTTTTTATTCAGGATTGCTATGCTGGGGCCGAACCAGAATATCGCCTGCGCGTACGTATTATTACGGAAAAAGCGTGGCACAGTTTGTTTGCACGCAATATGTTTATTACCACATATGATCAGGATGAGCTCAAACATTTTGTTCCCGAGTTCACGATAATTGCCGTACCCGGCTTCAAGGTTGACCCCAAAATAGACGGCACACGAACTGATACCGCAATAATACTTAATTTCGCCGAACGATTGGCCATCATCGCGAATTCTCTTTACGGTGGAGAGATCAAAAAAACCGTCTTCACTTTGTTGAACTTCCTTTTGACGTTCGAGGATGTACTCCCCATGCATTGTTCCGCCAACGTGGGTGATGCCGGAGACGTAGCTCTTTTCTTTGGACTAAGTGGTACCGGTAAAACCACTCTGTCTGCGGATCCTAAAAGAAGATTGATCGGTGATGACGAGCATGGCTGGAGTTCGAGTGGGGTATTTAACATTGAAGGCGGTTGCTATGCCAAGGTCATCCGCCTCTCCGCTGAACATGAACCGCAGATCTATTCATGCACAAGGCGATTTGGCACCATTCTTGAGAATGTCGTATATGATCTGGTTACCCGCAGGATTGACCTTGACGATAACATCATCACGGAAAACACCCGTGCTTCTTATCCGCTGGAGTATATCCCTAATGTCGTGCCCGAGAAAATGGTGCATTCTCACCCCAAGAACATAATTTTCCTAACGTGTGATGCATCTGGTGTTATGCCCCCTATAGCTCGACTCACTCCAGAACAGGCTCAGTATCATTTTATCAGCGGTTACACCTCCAAGATAGCAGGAACCGAGATCGAACTTGGCATTGAACCGGAAATCACCTTCAGTGCGTGTTTTGGTGCTCCGTTCATGGTACGGCATCCTTTCGAATACGCCGAAATGCTCAAACAAAGAATGCTCAAACACGGAGCCCAATGCTGGCTGGTCAACACTGGCTGGGTTGGAGGACGTTTCGGAATCGGCAAACGCATCAGTATTCGCCATACCCGCAATCTCCTCAATGCCGTTCTGGAGGGCAAGCTGAACAATATCGAATACCGCAAGGATAAGCTCTTTGGCTTTAAAGTTCCTCGTACTTGCCCCGATGTGCCAGAAGATGTCCTTGAGCCCTCCAGTTCCTGGGGTAATAAGAATGAGTACTGGAAAAAATATGATGCTTTAGCAGCACGGTTTATCGAAAACTTTAAACTCTTCGCCAGTGGATGCCCTCGAGAGGTTATCAATGCAGGAGCAAAGAGGTTTTCAAAACGGTAACTTAAATCTGGAACAATTCATCAAAAAAATTTGAACTTATTTAGTTTCATGTTGATCCCGTGGGTTATATAGGAAACGGAATTTAAAGAAATTTCAAGAGTTAACCGATAAAAGAATGAAAGCTAGAAAATTGTCAGGATGAATGAAAAATGCCGTTTTGATAATTAAATAAGAATTTTTCTGCAAAGACAAAAATAGTAGATATAAAAAGATAACGTTAAAAGAAAGTAAAAAAAATAATATTTTATATTCTTCAAATTATTTAACCTGGATTATTCCTAAAATTTTGCCACAAAGGCTCTAATACACTAAGAATAAAAAACTTAAAGGCACATCATGTAATAAACTCAGTTTTTAAATACAAAATTTATTTTTCTCTTTAATTATTAACACTTTTTATCTTAAGTTTAAACTAATATAGTGAAGGATTATGGAGAATTTAGGGCTTAACAATGACATTATGGTTGGAGGGCGGAAATTTCATGTCCAAACCAACTATTCTAGCTCAAAAGAAAAGGTTATCGCCAATGTTTTTAACGAAGGACAGGTGATAGATTCAAGAGAAATTTCCATTGAGGGTGATTTATCATCTGAAGAAATAAGTAATCGATTGAATGAGATTCATCAATCGGTAATAACAGATATGGAAATTCTCTATTATATGGCCGCAAAAGTAAAGACAGTAAGGCATGCCCCTTCCGCCAATAAACTGGGACTTCTATTTTTAAAGAAGAATTTAATCAAAGAGGCTTTGGAGCAATTTAAGTTGGCCTTGGAGATCGATCCTGAATTTTCAGAAGTTTTCGCCAATCTGGGTAAAGCTTTCATCATATCTGACTGTTACGATGAGGCCATAGAAGTACTTGAAAAAGGTTTAGTCAAAGCTCCTGAATTCGCAGACATTCAAAATTATTTAGGCATTGCTTATTTACAAAAGGATAATATTAAGGAGGCCATCTTTCATCTTAATGAAGCATTAAAACTAAACCCAAATTATGTGGAGGCCCATTACCATCTTGGAATTGCTTTTCTGATTGATTCTTTAAATCAAAGCGATGAACATGACCCTTCAATTGAGGTTAATCGTAAAAACGCGGCGGAACATCTCAATCAAGCAGCAGAAATGAATTTGAATGACCATATTCCTAATTTTTATAAATTGATAGAATTAGTCTCCCAGGAAGCTTTTCAAGAAGCCGTTGATGAGTATAAAAAAGGTAAGCCCGGAGATATGTTAGCGAATTTCTTGGATTTTGAAAATGAATTCTATCTGAAATTTATGTATGGGGGTAAAGGTAAAGACGATAGCTTTATATCTGATTATGTACAAAATTTGCATAAAATAATAGAGGAATTTCCCCATTACGCTGATTTAAGAAATAACTTAGGCATAGCTTATTTAATCCAATGTAGGAATTTATTTTTAAAATCTTTGGACGAATTTCGATCCGCGTTAAATATTAATCCTAATTATAAAAAGGCAGAAAAAAATCTAAAATTGGCAGAAAATGATGGAAAAGGCTTTCTGATTCTTCTGCGTGCAATCCTAAAATAATAAGGGAATATTCCAAAGTCCGAAGACAAGTAGAGATATTTGGTTAACTCACCGAAATATTACCTTCTTCAGTATTAAATTATTATGTTGTATTAGTCCTCAAGTATTTGACTATTGCATTTACAAAACAAAATAATTACATTAAAAAAATAATAAAAAATTTAATAGATTGTCTGGTATAATGTTTGCATAAAGTTTATAACATTTTCTCTATAAAGTATTTAAATGTACTATTGTGTCAAAATGAAACAATGGAACATGAATGAAACAGGAGTTGTTTGGATGAAGAATTTTATTAATCTTTTAATTCTATTGTTGTTCAGTAATACTTTAGTTTTTGCCGCTCCCCAAGATTCTGTAAAAGTCAATCCTTTGAATCCCGTAGCAGAGGCTATTTCTATTTATCAAATAAGTTTTGTGACTTCTGATACGCTATATCCCGACGGTAAGATTGCTATTATTTTCCCAGCAGATTTTGACCTTTCAAAAGTTATAATGGCCGGGTCTACAAGCATTAATGGTGGCTTTAAAGTTTCAGTGCAAGGGAATAAAGTTATATTGAGGAGGACTGGATTGGGGAGGAGCATAATGCCTAAGGAAAGGGTAGAAGTAAAATTCGCAAACGTTAAAAACCCCTCAGTGGTCAATAAACAATTTTCACTCAAAGTTGAATTTCAAAATAAATCAAACCAACAAATTCAAAGGACGGAAGAAGTAAAGGTTGCTCTAAAAGGAAAGGCTTCTAATCTTTCACGATAATGTTTACCACATAACTAATAACATGGATGGAGTATGAAGTTTAAGTCCAGTTTTTTATTTTTATTTGCACAAGTTTTTTTATTGGCACCTTTCTCTTTTGGTCAAGGAAGTTTGGCTCCTGTAACAGTTACTCCGGTAAACAGTACTGAAGCAGGAGCAATTTCTATTTACCGATTTCAATTTACGATTCCTGCATCAGACAGCCTACCACCTGATGGTAAAATAATAATTAATTTTGAGCAATCCGGATTTGATCTAAGCACTGTTGCTTTGGCTTCTTCTGATAATTCAAATCTGACAGGTGATTTCTCAACAGTTAATGGAAGTGGAAGCACAATAACTCTTGTAAGAGATGGAACTGGGAATAACATAAAAGGAGCAGATACTCCAGTTTCTATTAGTGTTGCTAATGTAACGAATAATCAAAATGCTGGTTCATCATATACAGTTAATATTAGAACAACTAAAGCTGATGACACACCGATAAGTGGACCAACAACCTCATCCACTTTTACAATTATCCCGGGGGCACTGGGTTCATTTACGTTGAGTGGGGTACCGAGTAGTGTGACGGCCGGGGGTAGTTTTGGGAGTAATGATGTGACGGTAACGGCGAAGGACATCTATGGTAATACGAAGACGAACTATACGGGGACGGTGAGTTGGTCGAGTAGTGATGGGAGTGCGACTTTACCAGCGGATTATCAGTTTACGGGAGGGGACAATGGGACTCACACATTTTCAGGTACCGGATTTACTTTACAGACGGCCGGGGGTCAGACGATTACGG
The DNA here is from genome assembly GCA_046758365.1 of bacterium. Taxonomy (GTDB): domain Bacteria; phylum Zhuqueibacterota; class Zhuqueibacteria; order Oceanimicrobiales; family Oceanimicrobiaceae; genus JBHIAC01. The sequence goes on along the minus strand of JBHIAC010000027.1, from coordinate 409 downwards.
TGACGGATGGTTCGGTGAGTGCGACGAGTGGTACGATAGAGGTTGGAGTGGGGTCGTTATCGGATTTCACATTGAGTGCTGGGGCGACGCAGACGGCCGGGGTAGGATTTTCTTTAAGTGTCAGTGGGGCGGTGGATGGTTCTAGCAATGCGTGGTCAGGGACGGTGGTGGTGAGTGTCTTTTCAGGGGGTGGGGATTCGCCTAATGGCACTGCACCCAGTTTAAGTAATATTACGGTGAGCAATGGGAGTGGGAGTGCGAGTCAGGTATTGGTGAATGCGGTATCCACGGTGTTGCAGGGTAGTGCGGATGGGGTTAGCAAGACCACGGGTTCGATTACAATGGATCCTGGTTCACTGGGTTCATTTACGTTGAGTGGGGTACCGAGTAGTGTGACGGCCGGGGGTAG
>JBHIAC010000026.1:0-27182 GCA_046758365.1 bacterium | reverse complement strand
ATCCAATCATGGACTTTAGATTTATTGAACAGCAGAATGCAATTGCAGTAATTAGTTGTAAATCATTTCTTCGGTCTAATGATATCGATGCAGAATATTGTGAATCAATGAAACCATTTGTTAGAAAAATTTGGCTTTTTGCTGAGTGCTGCGGCCCAAGAAGTGTTGAAAGTATTCGCAGTAGAGCTAAAAAGCTTGGCTATGAAAGATTTTGGTACTTATATACTTGGAGCAAAAAAGAAGGACTTAAACCCTACCCAAAAGAGTGGAATAATTTTGTCAAAGAAGTAAAGAACATTAAATAAATAGTATTTTATTCCTATTGCATCAAGTGTTTCACCGTGGCTTAAATGAAACTTAATTAAGATGCTGTCATCGAAATTACTCAAGCCGAATATCTGTCGGGTTATCGCCTACGCCTAAAGTTTAGCGACTGCAAAGAATAAATAGTCGATTTCGAACCGTTTCTCCGAAAATCTCGACATCCAGAGATTCGAAAGTATCTAAATCCCGAATTATTTAAAAAGTTCAAAATTGAATATGGTCATTTGGTTTAGAATGATTATGATTTATGTTTTCCTATTGCGGATTTGCATAAAGGTAAACTTTAAAAACTATGGCGCTTGTAGTGCGGTGGAAGAGGTACAAGCCAAAAGCCTATCGTCTATTCACACTGTTTTAACAGCACAAAAAATATTAAAGCTGTCATAAATATCAGCCGATTAAATCCCATGCAAGCAAATATCACATTCAGGTAAACTATTGATACAAATGATATTTTATAAGCTAAAGGAATTAGAAATGAGAATCACCTCCAAATCAATTATTCTTGCCATCATTTTACTATTTAGTCTTTGTGACACGGCCCCGGCTCAGCAACGCGGTTTTGGCACCGGCATGATTTTAGGTGAACCCACTGGCATCAGCATCAAAAATTGGATCGGATATTCCAAAGCCATAGACTTTGCTATTGCCTGGTCGTTTGAAGGGAACAATTCCTTAACCATACATGCAGACTATCTTAATCACAACTTCAAATTAATTCATGTAGAAAAAGGGAGTTTACCATTGTTCTATGGTATTGGGGGGAGAGTTAGATTCAATGATCACAACGGTAAGGATAACGACGACATAAGATTTGGTGTTCGGGTTCCCGTTGGACTCGCTTACCTTTTTGAGAACGTGACTTTAGACCTTTTTACTGAAATTGTTCCTATTTTGGATTTAGTTCCTGAAACGGATTTCAAATTAAACGCGGCTGTTGGGATAAGATTTTTCTTTAAATAACAAAATCAAAAACATTCAAAAATTCTTCGATTTCTTTCCAAATTTAGGATTTTTTTCAGATTCCTTTTTTGGTTGTTCCCCCCAAGATTCGACGGGAATATAAGGGCACTCATGCTCAATATGACATTTCTTGCACACTAACCGAATCATATCCAAACCACCAATTTCAATTTGATTTTCATTAATATAGTCGTGCAGTAGTTTTAAATGGTCGCATAGCATTGCTAATGCCTCCTCAGAAAAGATAAACATTTCGGATAATTGCTGTTTCAATATAAATATTCAAGGCAGCAAAGTCAAGGGCTAATAATTGCATTAATAATACATTTTCAATTTATTTAAATATCTAAGAGGCAATCTATGCAATTCCAAAAATTAACCTTTAAAAGAGCTTGCTTTTTTAGAAGAATTTAGTTATTTTTTTATGAAAATTGTAGAAGATTAAGTCAGTTGAATTTGAGTATTATTTTATGAAAGTAAAGATCTGCGGCATTACCCATATAGATGATGCTCTAATAGCCGTAAAGTATGGAGCTGATGCTTTAGGGTTTCTCATTGGTCTGGATTACCCTACTGAAGATACAGTCGCAAAGGAATTTGCCAGGGAAGTCATTGCTGAGTTACCCCCATTTGTTTCCTCTGTGTTGGTGACCCACAAGACCGACTTGAGCACGATAACTAATTTATGCACATTCATAAGATGCACGACGGTGCAACTGCACGGGCCAGTAAAACCGAATGATATACGCCGGATTCGTGCAGGCATAGGAGCAGTAAAATTAATCAAAGCCGTTCATGTCATTAATATAGAAGCCATTCAAAAAGCCCTGAATTTTGCAGAATATGTTGATGCGATTTTGCTGGATACAAACAAAGGCGACCGCATCGGTGGAACAGGAATTACTCACGATTGGTCGATTAGCAGAGAGATCGTAGATGCAGTTTCCGTACCTGTCATTCTGGCTGGTGGGCTCAATTCTAAGAATGTGGCCGAAGCAATCAAAATCGTGAAACCTTACGGGGTAGATGTCAATACCGGTGTTGATGACGGTGTAGGCAATCCTCGAAAAAATCCCAAAAAACTGAAAGATTTCATTTTCGAGGCCAAAACACAATTAGAATTAGCTCCGTTATAGCAGGGTAATCATCTAAACATCACTATTTTGTCTACTGTTTATCTTCACATAAAAACAACCTAACGATCATGCTTAGTGCATTCTCTTTTGGCAAAATCATTAAGACTTTCTTGCCGGGTATTATTTTACTTGTGGCTCTTATTCTCTTTGCTGACATTGGATATCAAATGCTCTTCATCGAAGCTAAAACCAATTTAATAACAGTGATAATCCAGCATACAAACCTTGCGACCGTTGTCAGTATTGTTGTTCCATTGAGTATTCTTCTTGGTATCTTTTTAAACACCGTTCTTTGGCCAACTGTAATTGATAATCTAAGACACAAATGGAGATATAAAGAAGATCAATGCGTTCATGATTGTTTTGACCATTTAAAGTCACTTGCGAATAAAGATATTATGGAACTAAGCAAAGATAAGAAAGTCATGTCTTCGCTCCAAAAGTTTCCAATTACTCTTCGATATTATTATCTGCCTATAATAAAATTGGAAAACTTGAATTATATCTGGGAAAGTTATTTCTCTTGGTTCGAATTCCAGATTAATATTTTATTTGCGCTTTTATTTTTATTGATAAGTGCCATTACAACAGTAACATTCTATATAGTTAAGTATAATCTAATTGAAAGTATAAACAAACTGTCTCTCATCATCTTAGGTACTTTAATCTTACTTATTTTTGCTCTTACTGCCTATTATCTCATCAAGTCCGCACAAAAAAATATCTGGCGTTTTGATGAAGGCTTAGTTTGCTTAATCGCTGGCTCCTTAAAATTCAAAAATGGTGTAAAATAATTTTTAAGCACGTTACATAAGTGTAATCAGCTAAATTGGAGTAAGCCCTTAGTCAACTTAATAGGCTCATCGTTGTTTCAAGGCGATTGTTTATGAATAAAACAAAGTTGTGTGAAAAATTATGCCTAAAAATCAAAGTCAAGAAATGAAATTAGAGTTTCATCCCCTCACCACTGCGCGGTGGGCTGATTTCGAAAAGCTGTTTGGGGAGCGCGGTGCTTGTGGCGGCTGTTGGTGTATGTGGTGGAGAATATCCCGCTCCCAATTCGAAAAGCACAAAGGTGAAAAGAACAAACAAGCCATGCGTAACATAGTTGAATCAGGAGAAATTCCTGGCATCTTGGCTTACGAAAATAGTCAACCTATTGCCTGGTGTTCGGTTGCACCTCGTAATCGCTTTCCTGTCTTACAACGCTCACGAATTCTTAAGCCTATTGATGACAAACCTGTTTGGTCAGTTGTGTGTTTTTTTGTTGCAAAACCCTATCGCCGCAAAGGGCTGACCGTTAGACTGTTGCGAGCAGCAATAGAATATGCGAAAGAGCAAGGAAGCCACATTGTTGAAGGGTATCCGGTGGAGCCTAAGAAATCCTCAATGCCAGATGTTTTCGCTTACACTGGTTTGAGCTCGGCTTTTCACAAAGCCGGGTTTGTTGAGTGTCTGCGGCGATCAGAAACTCGGCCAATCATGAGATTTATTATTGCCATTGATGAAAATTAAAAACTGGGCGTTTGAATATATAAACGTATTGAATTTAGTAGCTAAATTTTATATATTGTTTTCAATCGAGTCAAAAGAATAAGTCTTAACAAAATTTCATAAGGTATTCTAAACAAGGAGGATGAACACTATGATAAAGAAAATTGTCGAGGACGCAATTAATGAACAGATTAAGAATGAATTACATTCTGCTTATCTATATCTTTCGATGTCGGCCTACTGCGAGTCCATCAATATGGCGGGTTCTGCACATTGGCTGCGATCGCAATATGAGGAAGAGGTCTCACACGCCATGAGACTGTTCGATTACCTAAATAACCGGGGTGGACGCGTGGTGTTACAGACTATTGAGCAACCGCCAAAGGATTTCAAATCGCTAGCAGATATTTTTGAAACTGTACTGGCCCATGAACAAAAAGTGACGAATATGATTAACCAGCTTTTTGAGCTCGCTGTCAAAGAAAATGACTATCCTACCCAGGTGGAGTTACAATGGTTCATCATGGAGCAAGTTGAAGAGGAAAATACCGCCAGCGAAATTGTAGAAAAGCTAAAGATAATAGGAGATCAAGGCACGGCATTATTTATGTTGGACAAACATTTAGGTAAGCGAGGGGCTGAACACGAATAGTACCAAAAATGCAGCTTAAGCTAATTATCTCTATTAACTTTGAGGTTTGTTATTATGCCCAAAGAAATTATTGTTGCAATTATATCTGCCTTCGGAGGCGGCCTGATTACGATAATTGTTACCTTTCTCAATAATAAAGCCAAGCGAAATGAACTTGAGTATAACTATAAAATGAAGTTAAAAACGAGGTATCTTTCAAATGCACAAAAACATTTGGAGGATGTTTATATTCCTTTATATTCAAAATTAATTGCTATTCAATATGCTATATCAGACAATTTACAAAAATTAAAAAACGAGATTAATGAGTTAAAAAAAATCACAAAAGAATTAGGGGATAAGGGGTTAACTGCATTTTTAACCACAAATGTTGAAACGGCTCTCGAGCATTTAATAGACTTTACGTCTAAATCAGAACGCAGTAATAAATCCAGATATGGAATAATTACTCGATACAACATTTCAGGAAATGAAATATCTTTTTACAAAATTCTGCCAGAGAAATATGGGCCTAAAATGATTTACTTCTATCGGAAATTTAAACCCATAATGAATTTTTTTAAACATCTTTTTTCGATAAAATATATGACAGGTCTAATTGATTATAGCTTTGAAATTGTTATGGATTCGGCCCCTCTCAATTCAAAAGAGTTTGAACTTCAACTTAGAAAACACCTAACAGATATAAAAACTAAAATTAAATATATAACCTTAGGGACTAAATAATAACCAAAAGGAGAAATCTATGACTACCATTGTTGAAGTCTTTGCCCGAGAGATTTTAGATTCCCGTGGCAATCCTACGGTAGAAGTGGAGGTGCTTTTGGATAGTGGGGCTTGGGGTCGAGCTGCTGTACCGTCTGGGGCTTCCACCGGGGAACATGAAGCTCTGGAACTGCGCGATAAAGAGGAGAAGCGATATAGCGGCAAAGGCGTTTTAACCGCTGTTAAGAATGTTAACGAAACCATTGCTCCCGAAATCGTCGGCGAAGATGCTACTGAGCAAACATACATCGATGGACTGCTTCTAGAATTGGACGGAACCCAAAATAAAGAAAAACTGGGTGCCAATGCCATCCTTGGTGTCTCATTAGCCGTAGCCAAAGCTGCCGCCAACGCCAACGATCTGCCACTCTATCAATATTTAGGAGGAGTGAACGCAAAAACCCTGCCGGTCCCCATGATGAATATATTGAACGGGGGAGCTCACGCTGACAATAACGTCGATTTACAGGAATTTATGATCATGCCAGTGGGCGCCCCTAACTTTACTGAGGCCTTACGCATGGGTACAGAAGTATTTCATGTATTAAAATCTGTTTTGAAAAAGAAAGGCTATAACACAGCCGTAGGCGATGAGGGGGGTTTTGCTCCAGATTTGAAATCCAACGAAGAGGCCTTGCAGGTGATTATGGAAGCCATCCAAAAGACCGGCTACAAAGCTGGCGATGAGTTATTTATTGCTTTGGACCCAGCCTCAAGTGAATTTTATAACGCTCAAAATAGAAAATATATATTAAAATCAGAAAATAAAGAATTATCCTCAAGAGACCTGGTGAACTATTACAAGAGCTTGATTAAAAATTACCCCATTGTTTCCATAGAAGACGGCCTCGCTGAAGACGATTGGGATGGCTGGAAAATTTTATCCAGTGAACTTGGTGGTAAAATTCAAATAGTAGGCGACGACCTATTTGTGACCAACACCGAGCGGCTCAAAAAAGGAATCGACAGCGGCGTTGCCAATTCCATCTTAATTAAAGTCAATCAGATTGGTACATTGACAGAAACCTTGGATGCCATCGAAATGGCCAAACGGGCTGGGTACAGGTCAGTAATTTCTCACCGTTCTGGAGAAACTGAAGACACCATAATTGCCGACATCGCCGTGGCAACTAATGCCGGCCAAATCAAAACGGGTTCCGCCTCTCGCACCGATCGGATTTGTAAATATAATCAACTTTTGCGGATTGAGGAGATATTAGGGGAAGCTGCGGCTTATCCGGGGAAGTCGATATTGAAGAGTTTTTAAAAAGGTTATTTTACCATGGACTCTCACGGAAGCTTATGGGAAAATTATTAAAAAATAAAATTAGAGGAAAGCGATGTAGACATTGTGGTGGAATCTTTGCTATGGAAAAAGACTTTTTAAAATTTCATAGGACTTGCTTATTTCTTGTAAATATTTAGCCATTTGAACGCAAGGATGTCATGTCCCCCATTCAATAAATTCCTTGCTGTCTTCTTTTTCACTTTTGCTGAACTTATCATAAAAATCCTCAGAAGAGAGGCCATAGCGATCTTCATAAATGCTGAGAAGCTTTGCCAAAGCCACAATAGCACCCACTAGTGAGTCATATACAACTCTATAATATTACCAATAAAATCTTTTTTTGCAAGAAAAATTATTACTAAAATGTTTCCCAACGGATATTTTGAAAATTTTTTTCAAATACCACTTCGTCTAAAGACATCTCATTGCACTGTACAGTTAACCAATTCGTACAATCAGAGATGGGCTTTTATCCGTTGGCAGCATCTATCCGAAGGTAGGTTTTATATTTTTTAAAATATATAAGAAAATTTTCCATTTGCATGTATTACGTAGTACAAGATTTTTTATACTTTTTATTGACATTCAAATAGCCGTTTAATATTTTTAATAACTAACAGGTGTATAAAAAAACAAGAAAGGAATTGCAGATATGATTACCATCGATTCATCCCGCGTACCTAACTTTATTCGCAATATCATCGCAGAAGACCTGAAGGCTAACAAGAACGAAGGTCGAGTCGTGACCCGATTTCCACCTGAGCCGAACGGCTATCTGCATATTGGACACGCGAAGTCCATCTGCCTCAATTTTGGTCTTGCGGCTGAATTCGGAGGTCATTGTAATTTGCGATTCGATGATACGAATCCAACCAAAGAGGAAGCTGAATATGTAGAAGCCATTAAAGAGGACGTTCGATGGCTTGGATTCGATTGGGGGGATCGGCTGTTTTATGCATCAGACTACTTTGGCCAACTATACGCGTACGCGGTGCAGCTCATTAAAGATGGCAAGGCCTACGTTGATGATTTAAGTGCAGAAGAAATCAAAGAGTATCGTGGCACATTGACAAAACCCGGTAAGGAAAGTCCGTATCGTAACCGCTCGGTTGAAGAGAACCTGGAGTTGTTCGAGCACATGCGGGCAGGAGAATTCGAGGAAGGCTCCCATGTACTGCGAGCAAAAATCGATATGACATCAGGAAATTTAAATATGCGAGATCCAGTTATCTACCGTATCCTACATGCAACACATCACCGGACGGGCAACAAGTGGTGTATCTATCCGACGTACGATTTTGCTCATGGCCAATCAGATTCCATCGAAGGAGTCACCCATTCGATCTGTACGTTGGAATTCGAAGACCATCGGCCTTTGTACGATTGGTTTCTTGACCAATTGAAGGTCTTTCATCCACAGCAGATCGAGTTCGCTCGCCTCAACCTCAGCTACACCGTCATGAGTAAAAGAAAGCTTTTAGAATTAGTAGAACAAGGACATGTCACTGGCTGGGACGATCCACGGATGCCCACAATTTCGGGTTTGCGGAGACGTGGCTACACCCCCAAGTCGATCCGAGACTTTTGTGAGCGCATCGGCGTGGCCAAGAAAGATAGCATGGTCGATATAGCCCTACTCGAACACTGCATTCGCGAAGATTTGAATAAACGCGCACCGCGAGTTATGGCTGTATTGCGTCCACTCCGAGTGGTTATTGAAAATTATCCAGAGGACCAGATGGAAGAGCTGGAGGCCATAAACAATCCGGAAGATCCCAGCATGGGCACCCGTAAGGTACCTTTCTCACGCGTGCTGTACATCGAGCGCGAGGATTTTCGTGAGGAACCGCCAAAAAAGTTTTTCCGTCTGGCTCCGGGCCGGGAGGTTCGGCTGCGCTACGCATACTATATCACCTGCGTGGATGTAGTAAAGGATAAGCAAACTGGTGAAGTCGTCGAACTCCACTGTACTTATGATCCGGAGACCCGAGGGGGTTGGTCTCCTGACGGACGCAAGGTGAAAGGAACGCTGCACTGGGTATCGGCGGCCCACGCACTCAAAGCCGAAGTACGTTTGTACGATCGTCTCTTCGTAAAAGCAAACCCAACCGAAGATAGGGATGGTACAGATTTCAAAACCTATTTGAATCCGAACTCGTTGGAGATGTTAACATCGTGCCAAGTGGAGCCCAGTCTCGCTGGCGCTACACCGGCAAGTCTCTATCAGTTCGAGCGGCAAGGTTATTTCTGTGTGGATTCCGTTGATTCTTCCGATAAAAAACTGGTATTTAATCGGACAGTCTCGTTGCGTGATTCATGGGCTAAAATCGAGAAAGCGCAGAATAACCAGTAAAAACATAACCGCAATTATGTTTATTGGCAATTTTAGAGAATAAATCAGGGCTTCAAGTTATTACTTGCTTTTACAAGACTCATTTATTATATTTTTTAAATTATTGAAACATACCTTGCGACTCAAGCACCTCAGAGGCAGAACTTTTACAAACACTTGGTGCATCCAAATTTTGCAAATTTCCTATCATTAAAATGTCCAAGCAGAACAATTTCATAAAATACCTGCTTGACTCAAAATCTATTATCCTTGAAGAAACTAATTGTTTCTTATGCTCCTCTTCATTAAAGAATTCATTATTTAAGATAGGTCCCTTTAGTTTAGTTAAATGTCAAAACTGTGGCTTAATATTTACAAATCCCAGGATTACTACCAACAATAATACGTTATATGATATTGAATATTGGCACAGTAAAAGTGCAAAAGATTTTGGATACTCTGATTACCTGGCAGATCGGGAACTCTATTTGAAAACATTCAAGAAACGTGCAAAGTTAATCAATGCCTTTAAATCTAAAGGGAAAATGCTTGATGTTGGTTGCGCAGCAGGATATTTTATGTTGGTGATGCAACAAGTAGGTTGGGAGACATTCGGAGTTGATTTGTCAGCGTATGCGACTAATTACGCTCGCGAAGAACTCCATCTCAAAAATGTGTTCACGGGTTTACTTGAAGAGATGCCTTTAAAGAAAAACTATTTCGACTTGATTACATTTTGGGATGTTATAGAGCATTTATCCGACCCTCTGCACGAATTGAAAATTGCTCATACCCTATTAAAGAATAATGGCTTATTAATCATCGAGACCCAAAACGTGAATTCGATTTTAGCCAGAATTATGGGAAAAAAATGGCATCACTATAAAATGTTAGAACATCTCTATCATTTCAGCCTTAAAACGTTACGAATATTGTTATTGAAGGCAGGGTTTGACATTCAGAAAATAACACACAATTGTGCCGGGAAATATGTTTCTATAAATTTTATTATCGAAAGGTGTGAACGATATAGTAAGACGTTGCACAAGCTTCTAAAAAACTTAAATTTTCTCAAAAGATCAAATTTATATATTAATTCTTTTGATGAAATGATTATCATGGCAAAGAAGCAGAAAAATTAAAATAATAAGGTATTTAAAATTTGCGAAAAAAGGTACTAATTCTTGGTGCCGGGCTGGCGGGTTTAAGTGCCGGCTGGAAATTAAGTGAATGGGGATATGAAATTGAGGTGTTTGAAGCAGAGCCTCAAGTAGGTGGTTTGGCTAAAAGCTATCATCATGGTGAATTTATTATTGACACGGGTCCACACAGATTCTGGAGCAAACAAACGCGAATTATTCAGGAGATTGAAGAGCTGCTCGGTCGGGGTAACTTTCTTACTTTGAGACGTAAAAGTCGTATATATGTTAATGGTAACTTCATCGAATATCCGGTGACTGTTAGAAGTATCTTACAAATGCCCTCACTAACGGCATTAAAAGCAATGGGTGAGTATGCCCTGCAATATTTGAAGCGTCATCTATCCCAAAACTCCAATGAGGCGTTTGAACATTATGTAAGGAATCACTTTGGACACACTCTTTATCGGTTATTTTTTGGTGATTATACAAAGAAATTATTGGGGATCAGTCCAACAATTCTTTCATCAGATTGGGCCAGGCAGCGCATTCCATTTCTGGGCTTGAAACGTGCCATCTGCGATGCTTTCAATAATAATAAAAAAACCTGGTCAGATCATGGCAATATTTTTCGTTATCCTCGAAGAGGCATTGGGGATATAAGCGAGGCAATGAAAGTTAAAATTCAAAAGAATGGAGGTCGAGTGTGGCTAAATTCCCCAATCACAAGGGTTTTGTTACATCAGAATTACGTAGAAATTGCTTGTCTTAACGATTTAAAACATGAACAATCCCATATTGGCGATTGTGTGATTTCAACGATTCCTATTACTTGTTTAGTAAAATTTTTAATTCCAAAGCCTCCAATTTCTATATTAATGACAGCCAAACAACTTAAATATCGCAGTATCATTTTTTTATATCTCTTTTTTACTAATGAAAATATTACTGAGGATAATTGGTTATATTTTCCTGAAAAAGAGATTATCTTCAATCGCATCTCTGAAGCAAAAATGTTTAGTAAAGAGATGAGTCCATTATCCCATACCTCCTTTTGTGTTGAAATCACGTGTAATAAAGACGATTACCTTTGGCATTCTGATTTAGATGATTTAAAGAATAAAGCATTAGAAACATTAAAAAATACAAAACTTATAAAAGAAGATACAACTGTTACTGCATTCATGGCCAAAGAACCTTATGCCTATCCAATCTATATTTTAGGTTATAATAATGTATTGAATAGCCTATTTAACTACTTGTATCAATATGACCAGCTTATTTCTATTGGCCGTCAAGGTTTGTTTCGATACAATAATATGGATCATTCTATTGATATGGGGATTAAAGCTGCGCAATGGATTCACACGTATCAGAATAGCGCGGAGAGAGATAAGATTAAGCAGCAAATTTATTTTGATTGAATCCTGCAGAACGATCTAGGACAAGCCCAGAACTTATCTGCTACAATAATATTAAACCACTAATAATTGATCACAGATTTCACAGATATCTTTGTAATTATTATTTCTTAAGTTGACGTTTCTTTACATAGCAGGAGGAAAATTTGTTCCCCATTCTTTTATACATATTCACTTTATTCTTCCTGTATTTCGCTGGATTTGGTTTAACTCATTTACTTTTACCAAAACAATTTCATGCCGTTCGGTTTACAATCATGCCTATTATAGGGCTATGTCTTATTGTCTCTTGTATTTTCCCTTTGGGTTATCTAGGTTTTGGAACAAACATTAGTTCATATATTGTATTGCTGATCCTTGGCATTATTAATCTACTATTATACCGCTATGTAAAACCTAAATTTATTAGAGATGACGATGAATGGCTTCCTTTATTGATTTCCCTTTGTGCACCTGCTTTAATAGTCCCTGTACTTGGAATCTTTCCGGTAAATTCGACGGATATTTTTACTTTTGTAGGACACGGAAGTCCTGGTGGCGAGACCGATGCCTATGCCCATATTGCCATTGCGGATTATCTACAAAATCATTCATTTCTTGATATACCAGATTCTGATATCTTCCATCCTTATTTGATATTCATTAATATCTTTCTTAAATATCATTTGAGGCTGGGAGGTGAATATTTTCTTTCGGCCGTTAGCAGTCTGTTAGGCTTACAGGCTTACCAGATGTTTAACATTATACTTCTGGTTTTTCTCTCTCTGGTTCCATTATCGATTTACAGTTTGACCAGATATGGATTAGGCTTAAATAAGCAGATAAGTCTAATAGCAACTATCCTCACGGCTTTGGGAGGAGTCTTACAATCCGCGGCACATCATCAAAATTTACCCCAGTTAGGTGGAATAGTAATATTGCCCTTAGCTTTAGGCTTAGCCTATCGATTGTTTCAGAATCCTTCTTTGGGAGAAAAATTATTTTGTGGAATTTTGGCATCCGGACTACTGGCTATCTATCCTGATATGGTTCCAGTGTTATTACTGCCACTGGGCGTGTATTCTATTTTTCTCTTACTGAAAAAAAACTCCAAAAAAGTAAATGTTTTTCATAATCTATGGTTGAGTGCTCTGATTGCTATCGTATTAAATCCTTTAGCTGTTTACATCTCTATACATAGTTTGTGGATTAATTGGACTTCTAATATTGGCCATGCAGAATTTTTCCCTCTAAAATATTATCTTTTTCTTTATACGGGGTTGGTGAAATTACCTGAGATCTCTTCGGCGTTTAATGTTTTTTGGAACGATTATTATTGTTTTATTTTTTCAGTTCTTTATTTTTTCATGTTATTCTGGGGTCTTTGGATTGTTAATAAAGATTTAAAAGCTTTTTTAAATTTATCTTTTATTTCTTTGGCATTCTTCATATTATTCTTTCTATTTGTTCGTCCTTATCCTTATGGTTTTTATAAAAGTATAACTTTTACTCAATTCATAGGGATTGTTGCCGCTTCCATTGGTATTGAACATATTTGGTGCCAATTAGGTAAGAAGTCAATTTGGCTGCGGAATGGCTCACGGGTTGTATTTACATTATATTTATTGTTTCTCCTTTTATCTGGCATTATGCAGAACAGATGGGCACACCAAATTCCTCAAGATGTAACTCTTACGCAAGATATGTTAGAATTAAAAATTATGAAAAACTATTTAGATAAACAAAAAAACATTTTGCTGATTGATCCAGATCCCTTTCCACAGGTATGGACCTCCATGCTTCTAAATGATATCCCCTTAACGATTTTGAAACCATGTTACTATTTTCAGGTGTTTTTGGACGAAATAGATCAAACCGAGAATTCATTTTCGGATGAACAATATTTTTTAGGTCAAAAATCTAATTTTGAAGATATTGTTGTATATCCTAATCCCAATTCTTTAATTTGGGAAAATAATTCTTTCATCCTGGGGCCTGTACAAGATATCTTACTTGTATCAGATTCCACCTGGTACCCATTAATGATTACACCTGAGAATCCGTACCCACTAAAAAAGTGGCGAGTGTTAAAAAATGGTAGTGAGTTAATCTATTTAAAACCATCAAAAGAATATCTTAGCTTATTTTTCACGGCCACATCTTTGAATAATTATGCAGTTGATACCATTCAAGTGGTAATAAATGATGTGCTTGCAGATTTCATACCTGTTCAAGGACAAATGAATTTTGCCACGCGTCCTTTTAAATTTAATAAAAATCGTAACAGGATTCGTTTCCTATTGCAAAGCTCTGAGGCTAAGGATTCTTTAAGAATACTTATTAGCAATATTTCCATTGAAGAAGGCGGGGAAATTGACTTCACACGGCCATTGCAAAGTCGGGTTACAGGTATTTTTGTTGATCGGTGGATGTCTCAAGAAGCAGAGATAGTTTTAACAATAAATAAGAAACCCGATTTTCTCGAAATTTCAGGCGAAGCCTATTATGTTTCTAAATCTAGTCCGCAGAGGTTGGCTATTTACATAAATAACAATTTTATCGAGCGTGTCCCAATATATTCAACCGGCTCCTTTAAAATCCACAAGGAAATTCCAGCACGATTTCAAAATAACCCTATATTTAGAATCAAGCTCATTGCAGAGCGGGTTTTTATTCCAAAGGAACTGGGTCTTAATGAAGACCCCCGTAGGCTTTCTGTCAGGTTGGAGAATATATCGTTGGTATCATATTAATTACATAAATTTAAAAAATCGTTGACATTTTTTACAATAACTTTTATATTGTATTTAAATTTTTAAAGAACTATGAGGGATTTGGAAAATTATCTTTCACTATTTTCCCCTGCACAATTATTGATCTTCTTTTTACAAATTTCCAAAAATATTCCACCACGCACTGCAATTTATAAAAATTAAATAGGCATGTAAGAATTTTAATTTTCAATAAATGCCTGATGGTCAAATCGCAAGCAGAAAACGAGGGTGACAAAATTAAGTGGTATCATAGAATTGAGCTCAGACCTGGGATCAAATCACAAAGAGCCGCAGAATTTGCCCATTGTCCTCCTGATGAGCCATTTGGTGCTAAACATTATCGATTGGATGAAATTGACTTCAAAGGTAAATCTGTTCTAGATATCGGAGCCTGGGATGGCTATTTCAGCTTTGCGGCTGAAGAGCGTGGCGCCCAGAAGATTGTCGCTACAAATTTAAAGCATCTTTTGGAGGTGGATCTTACCGTTGAAACCGTTGAACCATTCAAAAAATTTGCGATGAATTATTTTAAAGATTGGGTTTCCCAAGAAGCACACGGCGATAACCCAGAAAGATCATTTGAAAGATTTTTTTCTACTGGGCTTCAGACAGCTATTAAAGCAAGAAATTCCAAGGTAAAAGAAAAAATCATTAATGTATATGATTTATCTCCAGAGCGCATCGGATACTTTGATATTGTTTTATTTTTAGGGATCTTGTATCATTTAAAATCTCCTCTTTTTGCATTAGAACACGCCTCGGCTGTTTGTAAGGAAACGTTATTGCTTGAAACCGGTACTTGCCATCAAGAGGACTTACTTTATTCAGAGGTTCCTATCATGGTCTTCCAGCGTCTCGACCGCCCTTATGGATTAGAAGACGCTTGGGGAGAATATCGGGATTACACCTGTTGGTTTTGGCCAAACATAAAGTGCATTGAATTAATGCTCTATTCATGCGGTTTCCAAGAGGTTCAGCAAATATCTTTGATTTCAAATCGTGCTACTTTCAGAGCTCAACGAAGCCCATCAAATTAATCTTAAATGTGGAAATTAACCCCCAAATATTTTTGCAGTCTTAAATTTTTATTTTTCGAATTTACGTTAATCAATCTCTATGCTTGCGGTAATGCAAAATCTTTGGACTCATCGAAGGACTATTTCACTTTTTGCTTTAAGAGAGATTAAAGGACGCTATGCTGGAACTATGGTAGGCTTTATTTGGAACGTTATTAATCCGCTATCATTGATTCTTCTTTACACGTTTATCTTCAGCCATATCATGAACACCAAACTTGCTGGTGTGAAATATGGACCTTTTGGTTATGGCCTTTATATTTGCAGTGGAATTTTACCCTGGCTTGCATTTCAGGAAAGTATTTTCAGAAGTACAAGTACCTTTTTAGAAAACGCTGGTTTCATTAAAAAAGTTTTTATCCCAGAAGAAATTTATGTAGCTACGGTTGTTTTCTCGAGTGCTGTTAATTTAGCTCTTGCATATACTCTTTTTGTGATTATCTTAGGATTCCTTGGCCATTTTACCTCAATTCTTTTATTGATTATCCCTTTCGCTTTTTTACTACAACAAGTTTTTTGTTTTGGCTTAGGAATAGGTTTGGCCACAGTAACGATATTTTTTAAAGATGTAGGCCTCATAGTTGGTTTGATTTTGCAATTATGGTTTTGGGCTACACCAATTGTATATGCTGAGGCTATTATTCCGGAATCTTATAAATGGGTCATTCAATTGAATCCAATGTATTATTTTATGAAGATTTATCACTCAGTTGTCATATTGCAGGAATATCCAGGCTGGCGAACTTTTGCTATATCTTTTATCTTCGCAATTGTCTCAGTTCTAATCGGAACCCAAATCTTTCAAAGATTGAAAAACGATTTAAGAGATGAAGTGTAGTGTCTTTTTACAGTATTAAGGTAGAAAATCTTTCAAAAGCCTATAAAATTTATCAAAAATCTTTCAACCGGTTGAAAGAGTGGTTAACAAGCGGGCGAAGTTACCATGAAAAATTATGGGCGCTTAAAAATGTGTCTTTCCAGGTTCAAGCAGGAGAGACCATTGGTATCATTGGCTCCAACGGCGCTGGCAAAACCACGCTTCTTAAAATTCTAACAGGTACCGCCGTACCGACTTCCGGCAGAGTTGCAATGACTGGAAGAACCGCTTCTTTGCTGGAGCTTGGTATTGGTTTTCATCCGCACTTAACGGGGCGAGAGAATGTTGTTTTTAATGGTCGAA
Source organism: bacterium (assembly GCA_046758365.1). Classification (GTDB taxonomy): domain Bacteria; phylum Zhuqueibacterota; class Zhuqueibacteria; order Oceanimicrobiales; family Oceanimicrobiaceae; genus JBHIAC01. The sequence continues at coordinate 10,659 of JBHIAC010000026.1, read as the reverse complement.
TCTTAGGATTAACAGAAGCAGAATTAGCCAAAAAAATCGACGAAATCATATCATTTTCTGAATTAAGTTCTCTTATCGATTTACCTCTACGTACCTACTCTTCGGGAATGTGTGTGCGATTAGGATTTGCCATTGCAAGCTGTTTAGAACCAGAAATTTTTATCATTGATGAAATTTTATCGGTGGGGGACCTGGCTTTTCAGCAAAAATGTATTGAGCGCATACAAGATTTAGTTCGAAAAGGCAAAACCACATTCATTATCGTTAGTCACAATTTGTCCTTACTCCAGATGTTAACAAATCGAATTATGTGGCTTGACGGAGGTAAAATCGTTCAAATCGGGGAACCAGCAACTGTGATTCGTAACTATGAAATTGCCACGCTGGAAAATAAGGCTGATATTTATAATCCCTGGAGTACAACCCACAATCTCAATGGTCCTGCTAAAAATGAACCAGGTTACACTAGCGGGAACATAAAGTTGACGGCGGTCGAATTTTTAGATCATACAGGCAAGGTATCGAATAAATTTGAAACCACACAACCCATGACTATTCGGTTAAAAATAAAAAACGATAAGACGACCCCTATTAGAAAACCCATTTTTTCAATAATCATTTACAGTGAAAATGGAGTACAGGCCTGTGCGGTATCCAACTATAGTAACTGCCGCTATTCGTATCCTATTTTAAATGTGTCCTCGGAAGATATAATAGAGTATAAGATTGATCATCTGCCTTTGGAAAGAGGTACTTATTATCTAAGCGCCTATGTCTTTGATGGTCCTGATGAACCTTTTTGGCTTAAACCAGCCGACGCCCATGTGAAAAGGTACCCTTTTGTTGTCTGGTCTGATTTTACCGCCCATGGTGTTACCACCTTACCGGGAAAGTGGAGGCATATTTGCAATCATGAATTCTGAAGATTTAAATAATATAAATAACTGGCACCAGATTCTGGAAGCCATCAGTCAAAATAGCCCACATCTTAAGGAATTACCTGAATATGCCCTGGACTTGCTTAAAAAGAACCAGAATTATAAGGAGATCGTTTTAGGTTTGTTACTATGTATCTTAGATTCCAATGCAAAAATCAGCAAAGATAAGGTGGCTATTTGGGATAAGATGCGAGAATTGGCAGAATATTTTGAAGAAAATCTGCAAAAGTTAAAACAACAAACAGTAGCACTATCGCAAATTTTGAATACAAAAATTATTCAGAAAAATAGTATGGACATCAAAGATTTTGACTATTTGGCTTTTCAAAATCGGTTTCGTGGAAGTGAACGGATTATTAAAGAACATTTTAAGTGCTACCTTTCATATTTTAAGAAAGTTGATAATGTTTTGGACATCGGGTGTGGTCGTGGTGAGTTTCTTGAACTATTGAACGAAAAGTCAATTCCATGCTATGGTATTGATATTTTACCGATAATGGTTCAACATTGTCAAAATAAGGGGCTGGAGGTTCAAGAGGCAGATGCTGTAACTCATCTTAGAGAAGTACACGACAAATCGTTAGGCAGTATTTTTATGGCCCAATTTGTTGAACATCAGAATCTCCCTTACCTCAATCATTTGTTATCATTATGTTTTCAAAAGCTTGCTGACCAAGGTATTTGTCTAATAGAAACCATAAACCCTCACCATCCTGAGGCCATGCGGTGGTTTTATTTAGACCCGACCCATACGTACCCTATTTACCCAGAATTTTTACAATGGTTGTGTCAATCGAAGGGTTTTAAAGTAAATAAAATTATGTATAATATCCCAACGCCTGCTGTAAAAGGTGAGTTGAAAGAAACCACTCCACAGGATATTTCTGGTGATTATGCGCTTATTGCGGTAAAGGAAAATTCAAGATGAATATTGGAATAAACTTGCGTATGTTAATGCCTAATAAAATTGGTGGGATGGAGGGATATGTGCGCTGTCTCGTTAAGGAGTTCATTCGACAATATAATCAACATAGATATCATCTTTTCTTGGGCAAAGCTGCCTATCAAACTTTTTCAAGCGATAACGGACAATTAACAATCGAACGATTGAATGACAGGGAACCTATCTTGGCTATGAAAAAGGCACTTTCTAAATTTGAGTTCTGGTTTTGTCCGCTGCTTATATTAGAACCGTATGAGGTAGCCCTTCCAAATGCCATTACTGTACCGGATGTACAACATGAAATATATCCTGAATTTTTTAGCCAGGAAGAGCTTGCCTGGCGAATTCAAAATTATCGCGCCTCTATGCAGCGAGCCAATTTGATATTTACCCTTTCGCATTATTCCAAAGATACTATTGTAGAGTACTGCGAGGTTCCGGAAGAAAAGGTTATCGTTACTTATCTGGATGCTCACGAGATATTTACTCAGCCGCTGGATGAAGAATTACGCAAGTGTATTCAAAAAAAATATAATCTGCCGAAAAGATATGCTTACTATCCAGCTAACAGTTGGCCTCATAAAAATCATGTCAATCTTATTAAAGCACTTAAAATACTCCATGACGATTATCATGAATCGATTAACTTAATTTTTACGGGCTCTAGACAAATGCGTTATAATCACATCCAGAAATACATCCATGAATTAAAGATGGACCATCGGGTTAGACATCTTGGATATGTCGATAAGAATCACTTGCCTTATATTTATGCTGATGCCGTGTTTTTGGTATTTCCTTCGCAGTTTGAAGGGTTTGGGATTCCTTTAGTAGAAGCGATGAGAGTAGGCTGTCCCATCACCTGCTCTCATGTTACCAGTATACCAGAAGTGGCTGGACCGGCGGCTCTGTATTTTAACCCCAACGCACCAGAAGAGATGGCTGATAGCATGGCGCAATTAATCAGAAACCCAGGTTTTAGAAAAGCTCTGGTAGTAAAAGGCTACAATCAGGTAAATAAATTTTCCTGGTCTAAGGTGGCTGAAATAACGATTAATAAAGTGACGGAGTTATGTAATAGTTAAAAAAAATCATGGGAGCTTTAAAGCAGAAAAAAAGACCATTGGTCAGCATTATAACCCCAAGTTATAACCAGGGGTGTTTTATTGAGCAAACCATCAAAAGCGTATTGAGTCAAAATTACAAAAATATTGAGTATATTGTTATCGATGGCGGTTCAACAGACACTACTTTAGATATTTTAAATAAATATAATGGCCAATTCACCTGGATCTCTGAGCCTGACCGAGGTCAAGCCGACGCAATTAACAAAGGATTAAAGATGGCGAAAGGGGAGCTCTTGGCGTGGCTCAATTCGGATGATACTTATTTACCCGGGGCTATTAAAAAAGTAGTTCGTTTTATGCAAAAGCATCCTGAATATAAAATGGTTTATGGCGAAGGATATTATATTTCAAAAAATTCAAAAATTATTAATCGCTATCCCACAGAGCCATTTGATTATTGGCGACTCTCCCAAACCTGTTATATTTGCCAGCCTACGGTCTTTTTCACCCGTGATGTATTTGAAAATATTGGTTACCTTGATGTTAATCTTAAGGCTTGTCTGGATTATGATTACTGGATTCGTATTGGTTCGCAGTTCAAAGTGGCTAAAATAGATGAATATTTAGCTGCTTTTAGAATTCACTCGAATAACAAAACTATCACCCTAAAGAAACTGATTTATCGAGAGATTTTTAGCATTGTTAAAAAATATTATGGAGTCGTATCTATTGCTTGGACTTATGGCTACAGTGATTTTCTGATTTATGGTTCCAATTATAAATATAAAAGACCCTGGCCAGACTGGATAGTTTCTATACTGGCGATTCTTTTATTTATATACCATAATTATTACAATCCTAAATTTCTTTTTAACGACGTCAAATATTTATTAAAAAATATGGTAAAATTGAAAAGATACAATTATTCAATAAAAGATATAACCGTCTGGATAAATGAAAATCAATGAAGAAAAAGAAAAAATTCTTCAAAGAGTAAATCAGTTTTACTGGTATCATGTCCTAGACTTAGGTAATCAAATTGTTACAGATGGGGATTATGATATACGACCGCTTCTGCCTTATTATGGTATACCCGAAGACTTACAAGGCAAAACCGTTTTAGATGTAGGTCGGGGTAGTGGTTTTTTTAGTTTTGAATTCGAAAGACGTGGTGCTGATGTGACCGCCACAGATTTATCCTCATTTTTTGACTGGGATTTTGTTGGTGGGGATGCTGAACGCAATTATCGAATAGCAAAGGCCAGTTCAGAATCTGAATACAACAAAAGATATCATCATGGAGCATTTGACCTTGCAAAAGAATTGCTACACTCAAATGTTAAAAGCGTTCTGGTGAATGTATATAACATGACCAGAGCTATGTTCGAAGGCAAACAATTTGATCTGGTGTTTATGGGTAGCTTGATGAGCCATTTGAAACATCCTATCTTAGCGCTGGAGCGCCTTTATGACGTAACACGTGAACGCGTTATAATAAGTGCCCCCACGTTTAATTCAAAAGAAAAAATGCCAATGATGACTTTGGTGGGCACCGCGGATAATGATCGCCGTAGTTGGTGGGTCCCAAATCCAGTATGTCTTGCAGAAATGCTCCGCTGTGTTGGATTCAAAGAGATAAAGCCGTACGGAAAATTTACCTTAAAGAATCGTCGTCAACCAGATTTAGAAGTCTCTCATATCGTGGTGCACGGCTTCAAATAAAATATATTTGCCATGAAAAAATTGAAATATCCGCTTGTTTCAATTATAACACCGTCTTATAATCAGGCTCGGTTCATTGAAGCTGCCATACAAAGTGTGCTGGCACAAGATTATTCAAATATTGAATACATAATTGTTGATGGCGGCTCCACAGATGGAACCCAGGAAATTTTAAAACGCTATGACAGCCAATTGCGCTGGCTCAGCGAGCCGGATCAGGGACAAGCTGATGCTATTAATAAAGGATTCCAGTTGGCTCAAGGAGAAATCCTTGCATGGCTGAACTCAGATGATCTCTATGAATCTCATGCGGTATCGCAGGTGGTTGCCGCATTTCAGCAAGCCCCTGAGGTCCATTTGATTTATGGAAATGGATATTTAATAGACACATCAGGAAGAAAGAAAAAGGAATTTGCGCCGGTTCAACCTTTTAATTTGTGGAAACTCATTTACTGGTGGGACTTTATTTTACAACCAACGGCTTTTTTCCGCCGCGCGGTTTTGGATAAGATTGGATTTTTAGATACAAGTCTTAAATATTGCCTGGATTGGGACTATTGGATTCGCATTGGCAGTCAATTCAAAGTTAAATATATTCCTAAATATTTAGCCTACTCGCGAGAACATAGGCATACAAAAACCAGAGTAGGAGGTCGAGAACGATTTCGGGAAATTGTTCAGGTGGTGCGAAAATACAGCCATCAAAGGTTCCCGCCTAGCTTCTTTGTCTATGGAACGGATAGTAAACTGCAATTTTTGAATAAGTCGCTTCTCACACGCTGGCTTTATAAACTTATGTTAGGGTTCATGCTCAGAGTCTTTTGGCCTTTTGTTAAGGATCAATCTTTTTATACTGACAAGTGGATGCGTCCACATACGGTTTTGTTGTTACCCACAGAATGTGGAAATGGTCTTCAGGTGCAAGGACGGCTTCCTAATATTACCAAGCTGTTTCCATTAAATATTAATATTTATAAAAATAAGCAACTCCTACAAAGCACTGTATTGACAACCTCAGGAGATTTTTCCTTAGATTTGCAATTACCGAATCATAAAAAGGAAGATTTCTTCAAATTGGATTTTTATGCTGACCGATGGTTCATACCTAGTCAATATGGAAACACGATAGATCGAAGAAAACTGGTATTTTTATTGAAAGAAATACACTTTTATGATGTTGAGACAGGAGTAAATCGTTTAAAATATTTTCCTTAAAAAAGTGTGAGGGTCTATGAATTTTCAAAAAGTATTTCACAAGCGGACTGTTTTTATTACGGGAGCTGATGGTTTTATTGGTTCCCATCTTGTGGAGAAATTGGTTGAATGGGGGGCAGATATACGGGCTTTTGTAAGAGCTTCCTCCAGCGGTTTAAAAAATATAAAACCTCTCAAAAACAAAATTAAAATTTATTTTGGCAATCTGGAAGACAAGCACTCGGTTGATGAAGCCATTAAAGATTTGAAAAATGGGCAAGAAATAATTGTTTTCCACTTAGCAGCTCAGGCACACGTTGGGGATTCCTGGCGACGTCCATTTGATACCATTAATTCCAATATTATTGGTACCTTGTATTTGTTGCAATCGATTGTTGATAATAACATAAAATTATTTAAGTTTAACATGGCTGGCACTTCCGAAGAATATGGCAATCTTAATGGCGAAATGAAGCAACATTATGATTTTTTAAGTGATAAAAATGTTGTGTTGCACGAGCGATCCCCTGTAAATCCCAAAAGTATCTATGGTACCTCAAAATTGGCTGCTGATTTTTTAACCAGAAATTATTGTGATGCCTATGGTTTGCCTACTGTTATCACAAGACTTTTTAACAATTATGGCCCCCGTCAAAATCCAAGGTATATCACTGGCACCATTATAACCCAAGCACTTATCAAAGATTATATTGAATTGGGTAATGTCAAGGTTAAACGGGACTTTTGCTATGTCAGCGATGGCGTTATGGGGCATATTAATGTAGCTCTATTTGGCACGCCCGGAGATATTTATGTTTGTGGAAAAGGGGAAAATATTTCCATTATGGATTGGCTAAATCTTATTCTTAAAGTGGGTATAAAAATGGGTGTTTGGGGGAAAAAGAAGCTTATTGTTAAGCAGAAAAGATTTAGACCTGGAAAAAGCGAAGTTAATGAATATTTAGTGAATTATAAAAAGTTGAATGAACTCACTGGATGGAAACCGCAAATCTCATGGGAAGAGGGCCTATCTAAAACGATTAAATGGTATTCAGAAAATAATAAAGCGTGGCATGGTCGAATTGATTGGCAATTTTATTCTGAATTAGATGGATGAAACGTTTCGAAGAAAATAGTTTCCTTATCACAGGGGGTTCAGGATTCTTGGGTTCGTTTGTTGTGAATAAACTTAAAGAAAGAGGGTGCCAGAAACTATTTGTTGCCAGGAGTCAAGAATTCGACTTGCGTGAGAAGGGTGATATCGTCAAATTGTTAAGCAAAGTTCACCCTGACATCATAATCCATTGTGCCGCGGTCGTTGGTGGCATTCAAGCAAATTGTAACGCACCTGCAAAATTTTTTTATGATAATCTCATCATGGGGATCCAATTAATTGAATTGTCCAGAAGATTTGAGGTGGAAAAGCTTGTATTAATTGGGACGGTCTGTTCCTATCCTAAGTATATTCCTGTGCCATTTAAAGAGGAGAAATTCTGGGATGGCTATCCGGACAAGACCAATGCGCCCTATGGCTTAGCCAAGAAAGCGCTTTTGGTACAATCTCAAGCTTATCATAAACAATTTGGTTTTAATTCTATTTATTTGATCCCATCAAACTTGTACGGTCCCGGCGATAATTTTGATACTGAAAGCTCACATGTGATTCCAGCTTTGATAAAAAAATGTTTCGATGCTATAAGAGAAAAAAAAGATGAGATCGTGGTTTGGGGAGATAAAAATGTAACTCGAGATTTTCTTTATGTCAAAGATTGTGCCGAAGCCGTTGTTTTAGCGACCGAGAGATACAATAAAATCGAGCCGGTTAATATTGGAACGGGCAATGAAATTTCAATTCAAGAATTAATTGATCTAATTGTCAAATATACGGGATTTAAAGGGAACGTGACCTGGGATTCCAGTAAACCAAGCGGCCAACCTAGAAGATGGTTAGATGTGGGGAAGGCTAGTCGTGAATTTAGTTTTATAGCTAAAACTTCTCTTGAAGAAGGGTTGCAAAAGACAATTGAATGGTACGGACAAAATAATGTTAATTCAAGGTAATCTTATTAGGTAAGGATTAATTCTCATGAAAAAAATAATAATAACTTTAATATTGTGCTTAATTATTGTGCCTGTATGCCATGCAAGTGAATTAGATCGCAATACCTCTTATGGAATGAAGTTGCCTTCTCCTCGAATTGGACAATTATCTCTCTTGGGCACTTTTTTAACGTTCACATTAGAAAGTAATTTTAATCTCTCACTTTTCCCCCGCTTTCCTGATTCATATAACTATTATAATCTATCACCGCAATTTACCTCTGGATTTAAAACGATTTTTCAATATAAAACAGGAAAGTATGGAATATTACAAATAAATTTTCCGATTGGTTATTTTCAAGATAACTTCACATTACCAGTAAACGGTGCCATTGAAAAGAGTACTTACACAAGTAAATATTCAAATTTTGGTGCTCAATTAAGAATTTACCTACCGGAAGGCATTTTAAATAAGGAAAACTATTTCGAAGTAAATTTTATGAAAAACATACCTGGGGTTCCACCTGATAAATTAATTATCACACAATCTAACTTAAATGAAGATATTGAAGGAAAATTTAGTGTAAATTTAATTCAGTTTAACTTCTATCAAGGATTAATATATCAATATAAAGGAGAAAGGAAAGGAGAAAAAAGTAAAGAGTTCGGAGTATTTCTTATGGGAAAGTTTTCTAATGAAAAACATGGTGATTTCGACCGTGTAGATTTTAAATCGTTTGGGATCGGTACAATATTTCGACCAATCATTTCCAAGGAATTGATTTTCCGAGAGTTTTCTATGTTCTTGAATCTTGATTTTTCTTATCTTTTTACTTTTTTTAATACAAGTAGCAAGGATGTTACTGGATTGCCACTTTTTGAAAATTCAAGTGGTAATAATACTTTAAGCGTAACTTTTAGTTTCATAAGGCCCTTTCTAAAAGACAATATTCCTTATGGGAATTTAACTTTTAGAATTTCGTTTTCAGGTATTTATGATCCAGAACTGAAGAACACCTCTGGCTTTGATCAACCTTTTACTACCCAGACAACAATATATTTAAGTTATACCAGAGAAATTAAACTTTAAAAAACAATAGATGACGTAGGTGCAAAAAGGTTAGGGAGCTAAAAATCTTAAGATGTAAATATTGAAATTACGATTGCTTAAAGCAAAGTTTCTGCCAATATTTGTGAGTAAGGATTAGGTCTTCAGGGAGGGGGGGACTTCTTGCCCAAGTTGCTACCAGCTAGCGGGGTGGATGAAAAAGCTTATTTTGAATAAATTATAGCCGCTAACTTATTGATTTTTCGTTCAAAATTTCTAAGAAATTGCACTTTTCATCCACCCCGCTAGGTCTTTTTACTTACCCGATAACATTTGTAACTTCGGAACATCAATCACATAGCGGAAACCAATTCTATGATCTGCTACTTCTGGTGGTTCGCCATCTCTTTTGGTACATCGAAGGTCTTTGGCTGCATTTTCATAGTGACCACCGCGCAAAACTTTTTTGGAACCCATTGAAGGCCCTTGCGGATTATCTATTGGTGATTTTTTATAGTACTCTTCATTATACCAATCCTCACACCACTCCCAGACATTGCCGGCCAAGTCAAACAATCCAAAGTGATTTGGAGGAAAACTTTTTACCGGTGCAGTCCAATTCCATTCATCTCGATCGCCCTTACCATTATAATTAGCGCTGTTATGATTAATGGCCTCTCCAGTCGGATAGAGAATATTTTCTCCCCCCTTTCTCGCTGCATATTCCCATTCCGCCTCGGTCGGAAGACGGCCGCCTTTCCAGGCCGCAAAAGCTTTTGCACCATACCAGGTTATAAAGACCGCAGGGTGATCATTAAAATCCTTTTTAACGTAATACGTTCCTCTAGCTTTATCAATGCCACTTCTTTCTCGTACAATAAAATTTTTTAGATTTATTAATAAATTATTTTGACCATCCCGTTCGTTGCCAATTTCATTTAGGAATTCCACAAATTCATCATTAGTCACTTCATGTTGACTGAGGAAGAAATCATTTACCGTTACTGTATGAACAGGCTTTTCATCAGACTTGGCGTCATCGGATGAATTGCCCATTTCATATCTATCGCCTCGAATTAATACCATTCCTAGTGGAGGCAATGGAATTTTCAGTTCTAATGTATCATTAGGTAGAATCTCTATTTCTTGCCCAATTGTCTCATAGTTATCTTTTTCTAATTCTATAAAGTGTTCTCCTGACGATATTGAAAAACTTGCATTGGTTTTATCTTGAAGCTTTCCATCGATAATTAAATCAGCCCCTTCAGGAATAGAGATGACCGATAAAAATCCTGGCAAAGGCTCCGGCCTCTCTATGTATATCTCGATTGCTTTAGATCTAACTTCTTTCGGGATGTAAATTAATTTTGAGATACTCTTGAATCCAATAGCTGAAAAGGTTATGATTTGTCTTTTCGGCTCAAGTAAAAGCGCCCATCTACCATTTACTAACTCGCGAACTGGAATTGAATCAGTAAGACTAGAATTAAATTTAAGATTTCTGATAACTGATTCTACTATCAAAGCGACTATGGTAGGATTCCTTGGTATATAAGTGGAAGACCTGAGCTCGCTTGCTGACATCTCTAATAGTGGTTGTTGAAATTGTTGAAAAGGCACCATTTCAATTTCGCTAGATTTTTCTTGTTTGGGGATATTAATCTTTTTTGTTAAGCTTTGAAACCCATCTGCTGAAAAGAAGAAATA